>DASRRF010000528.1:0-8312 GCA_035695905.1 Micromonosporaceae bacterium
TCCGCCCGCGGATCCAGCCTGGCCGAGCCGAGCCTGGCCCGGGAGATGCTCAACGCGCTCAACGCCGCCGAGCAGATCGCCGGCTCGCTCGGGGATGAGTACGTCTCGACCGAGCACCTGCTGGCCGGGCTGGCCCAGGTCGGCGGCCCGGTCTCCGACGTGCTCAAGGAGGCGGGGGCCACCCAGGAGAGCCTGGTCGCCGCGTTCCCCACCATCCGCGGCGGCGACCGGCGGGTCACCTCGGCCGATCCCGAGCAGTCCTACCAGGCCCTGGAGAAGTACGGCGTCGACCTGACCGCGCGGGCGCGGGACGGCAAGATGGACCCGGTGATCGGCCGGGACTCCGAGATCCGCCGGGTGATCCAGGTACTGTCCCGGCGCACCAAGAACAATCCTGTGCTGATCGGTGAGCCCGGCGTGGGCAAGACGGCCATCGTCGAGGGCCTGGCCCAGCGGATCGTCGCCGGTGACGTGCCCGAGTCGCTGAAGAACAAGCGGCTGGTCTCGCTCGACCTCGGCGCGATGGTGGCCGGCGCGCAGTACCGCGGCCAGTTCGAGGAGCGGCTCAAGTCCGTACTCGAGGAGATCAAGGCGAGCGACGGCGAGGTCATCACGTTCATCGATGAGCTGCACACCGTCGTCGGGGCCGGCAAGGCCGAGGGCTCGATGGACGCCGGCAACATGCTCAAGCCGATGCTGGCCCGCGGCGAGCTGCGGATGGTCGGCGCGACCACGCTGGATGAGTACCGCGAGCGGGTTGAGAAGGACGCGGCGCTGGAGCGGCGGTTCCAGCCGGTGCTGGTCGGCGAGCCGACGGTGGAGGACACGATCGGCATCCTGCGCGGGTTGAAAGAGCGCTACGAGGTGCACCATGGCGTGCGGATCACCGACGCCGCGCTGGTCGCCGCGGCCGCGCTCTCCGACCGGTACATCTCCGACCGGTTCCTCCCGGACAAGGCGATCGACCTGGTCGACGAGGCCGCGTCCCGGTTGCGCATGGAGATCGATTCGCGGCCCGTCGAGGTCGATGAGATCGAGCGGGGGGTACGCCGACTCGAAATCGAAGAGATGGCGCTGGCGAAGGAGCCGGACGCGGCTTCGGCGGACCGGCTGGCCCGGTTGCGCGCCGAGCTGGCCGACAAGCGGGAGCAGTTGGCCGCGCTGTCCGAGCGGTGGCGCAACGAGAAGGCGCACATCGCGGCGATCTCGGCGGCCAAGGAGCAGCTGGAGACGCTGCGCGGCGAGGCGGACCGGGCCGAGCGGGATCTGGACCTGGCCAGGGCGAGTGAGCTGCGCTACGGCCGGATACCCACGCTGGAGCGGGAGCTGGCCAACGCCGAGGCCGAGCTGGCCGCGCTGCAGCGCGGTGGCGCGATGCTCAAGGAGGAGGTCGCGGCCGACGATGTAGCGGCCGTCGTGGCGTCCTGGACCGGCATCCCGGCCGGCCGGCTGCTGGAGGGTGAGACGGCCAAGCTGCTGCGGATGGAGTCCTCGCTGGCCGCCCGCGTCGTCGGCCAGCCGGAGGCGGTTACCGCGGTGTCGGACGCGGTGCGCCGGGCCCGGGCCGGAGTCGCCGACCCGGACCGGCCGACCGGCTCGTTCCTCTTCCTCGGCCCGACCGGGGTCGGCAAGACCGAGCTGGCCAAGGCGCTGGCCGAGTTCCTCTTCGACGACGAGCGGGCGATGGTACGCATCGACATGTCTGAGTACGGGGAGAAGCACTCGGTGGCCCGGCTGGTCGGCGCCCCGCCCGGTTACGTGGGGTACGAGGAGGGCGGCCAGCTGACCGAGGCGGTCCGCCGGCGGCCGTACTCGGTGATCCTGCTCGACGAGGTGGAGAAGGCCCATCCGGACGTGTTCGACGTGCTGCTGCAGGTGCTCGACGACGGCCGGCTGACCGACGGGCAGGGCCGTACGGTCGACTTCCGCAACGCCATCCTGATCCTCACGTCGAATCTCGGCTCGCAGATCATCGCGGACCCGACGCTCAGCGACGAGCAGCGCCGCGACGCGGTCCTCGCCGTGGTCCGGTCCCATTTCAAGCCCGAGTTCCTCAACCGGCTGGACGACATAGTGGTGTTCCACGCGCTGACCGGCCCGGACCTGCGGTCCATTGTGGACATCCAGCTGGATCGGCTGCGCCGGCGGCTGGCCGATCGCCGGCTCGCCCTGGAGGTGACCGAGCCGGCCCGGGCCTGGCTCGCGGATCACGGGTACGACCCGATCTACGGCGCCCGGCCGCTGCGCCGGCTGGTGCAGTCGGCGATCGGTGACCGGCTGGCCAAGGCGCTGCTGGGCGGCGAGATCCATGACGGCGACGGCGTTGTGGTGGATCTGGCCGACACGAAGGACGGCCTCACGGTTACCGCCCGCCGGTAGCGAACTCGCGGGCAGAATGGGCGGTATGACGGGATCGGTCGACGCCGCGCTGCGGGAGATCGGCAACGCGGACGTGGTCGCGTTCGGCGGGGTCGGCCTGATGGGCCGGGTGCTGCCACCGACCGAGGCGTTCCTCGAGCTGTCCGACGCGATCGCCGGCGGGGCGGGCCAGCCGCTGCGGGCGCGGCTGGACAGCCTGCTGGCCGGCGTCACCCCGGCCGGCAGCACCCCGGCCGGCAGCACCCCGGCCGGCGTCACCCCCGCCGGCAAGGTGTATGCCGCCCTGCTGCTGGGCCAGCTCGACCCGGCCGCCGGACGGGCCGCGTGGCAGCGGTTGGCCCGCGAGCGCGCCGAGTTCACCACGTTCTCCGGCTGCCTGATGAACAAGACGACCCTGGCCGAGTACGCCGCCGACCAGCTCGCCTGAGGTTCGCTGGATGGCGCGGGTGATGTCTCGCGCGGCGTGAGGAATGTCGGTGCGTCCTTCTGCTCTGCCCAGTTCGCCGGGGCAAGGGGGTGCTGGTGCACCTGCCGCGCCGCCGGCGTTACTGCCCCGACGTGGTGGGCAGCGGCATTACTGCCCCGACGTGGTGGGCAGCGGCGTCACCGCCCCGACACGGTGGGCAGAGCAGAAGGCACGTGATGGTTATGCCCCGCCCCGGCCAGAGCCGCCGGACGGCGACGGCGGGCAGCCGGATTACCCGGGCGCGTTACCGTAGGCGCGATCCGGACCGGGAGGAGTGATCGTGTCCTACACCGTGCCATCGTCCGCCGGGCCACAGCCGGCCCGGCCGGCGACGGTGACCCTGGCGGTTTCGCTGCTGTACGTCGTCGCCGCGCTACAACTGGTCGGCCTCGTCGTCGTACTCGTGAACCTGGGTGCCTACCGGGACGGGTACCGGCAGGCGTACGCGAACGACCCGGATCTCAAGGACGCGGCGGCCACCATCGGCACCGTGTTCGTCATCGCGGTCGCCGCGGTCCTGCTGCTGCTCGCCGCCGGGTTCGTCACGCTCGGCATCCTGGACGGACAAGGCAGGAACGTGGCTCGCATCGTCACCTGGGTGGTCGCGGGCATCGGGCTGTGCTGTTCCGGCCTGGCCGTGGTGGGTGGCGCCGGCCGCGGGGTGATGCGCGGGTTCGGCGGCCGGCGTAGCTCGACCGGCCCGGATCCGGCCGAGGTCTCGCGGATCGTGAACGACGCTCTGCCGTCCTGGTACGGGCCGGTGGTCCTGGCGATCAACCTGATCGTCCTGCTCAGCCTGATCGGCGTGGTCATCCTGCTGGCCACGCCGGCCTCGCACGCGTACTTCCGCCGGCCGGTGCCGACGTTCGATCCACCGGGCTGACCAGCCAATATTCATCCGTGGTGCGCCCCCGAAGGGTAGTTTCGTCTATAACGAGACTATTCGGGGGTGTTTCGCATGGCATATCCGCCGACGTACCCACCGCCTGGGTCAGTGGCCGGACCGGAGCCGCGGGCCGGCCGGCCTGCCTCGGTGGGCCTGGCCGCTGTGATCATGATGATGATCGCCGCGCTCGGCGTGATCAGCGCGATCGTGACGCTGGCCACCATCAGCCGTACCACGGACCGGTTCCAGCAACTGGCCCGGGAGCGTACGGACGCCAGCAGTACGGAGATCGACAGCGTGGTCACCGCGATCCGGGTGATCTCGGTGACCACCGCGATCTTCCTGGTTCTCCTCGCCCTGGTGCTGATCGCGCTGGCCATCGGTGACCTGCGCGGCAGCAACATCGCACGGATCCTCACCTGGGTGATCTGCGGGCTCGGCCTGCTGTGCGGCTGCTGCGGCATCTTCTCCGCGCTCGGCTCGACCCGGACCACGTCGCTGGGCACCGGCGACACCGACGCGGAGACCGCGCGGGAGCTGGGGCATGCCCTGTCTGACGCGTACCCGGGCTGGTGGATGGCGACCTCCGGGGGCCTTTCCGGGCTGCAGTTGCTGGGCTACATTGCCGTTGCCGTACTCCTTGCGCTGCCCGCGGCGAACGCCTTCTTCCGCAAGCCGGCACCGCCCGTGCCGCAACAGCCGCAGTGGCAGCCACCGCCAGCCATGTGAGGTGAGCTGTGTCCGAGCCGCCGCGGCCGACCGCGTTGATTACCGGTGCCACCGCGGGGTTGGGCGCCAGCTTCGCCCGCCAGATCGCCGCACGCGGCTCCAATGTCGTGCTCGTCGCGCGGGACGGGCAACGGCTCGCCGCACTCGCTGCCGAGCTGGCCCAGCGGGACGGGATCGAAGCCACGCCGCTCGTCGCGGATCTGGCGACCGACGAGGGTTGCGCGGCCGTCGAGCGCCGGCTGCGCGCCGACGAGGCACCGGTGGAGCTGCTCGTCAACAACGCCGGCTTCAGCCTGAACACACCGTTCCTGCGCTCGGCGCCCGGCGACGAGGCTCGCTTGCTGCAGGTCAATGTGGCCGCAGTGATGCGGCTGACGCTGGCCGCGCTGCCCGGGATGGTGGCCCGGCGGCGCGGCAGTGTGATCAACGTCTCATCTGTCTCCGGCTTCTTCTCGGTCATACCCGGCTCGACCTACCCGGCCACCAAGGCCTGGGTGACCAACTTCAGCCAGTCGGTGGGTTATTCGGTCCGCAGGTACGGGGTACGCGTGATGGCGCTGTGCCCGGGGTACACGAGAACCGAGTTCCACGCCCGGGCCGGCATCGACATGTCCAAGACCCCTGCCTGGATGTGGCTGGACGCCGACCGCGTGGTCCAGGACGCGCTGCGCGATCTGGGCAAGGGCAAGGCGGTCAGTGTGCCGGATTGGAAGTACAAACTCGCCGTCGCGCTCGGCCGGCATGCCCCGCTGGCGGTACTGCAACGGGTGGCCCGGGATACCCGGGGCCGGGAAGGGGCGCGGGGATGACCTCGCAGTACTACGTGCCGTACGGGTGGCCGGTCGACGAGCCGCGCCCGCCGAAGCCAGTGGTGGTAACCGTTGCCGTCGCGCTGACCTACCTCGGCGTGCTGGTTTCCGGCCTGAAAGCAGCCGGTGAGCTAGCGATGACGCTCGCGTACCGGACCGACATCGTCGCGCTTCTGCAGGAACAACAGCGGTTCCAGCGCAACGACAACAACGGTATGGACATGCAGACTTTCCTGAATGCATACGTCACCGGGATTCCGGTTGTCCTGCTCGTTGCCTGGCTGGCCGGTGGGGTGGCCGCGGTGATCTGTGCCAACCGCGCGACCCGTGGAAGCAACGGAGCACGCATCACGCTTGCCGTACTGGCCGGCGTCTTCGCGCTCGGCTCGGTGTGTGCCGGTGTGTTCACTCCGGTCTCCGTACTGAGCGGTCACCGGAGCTCGTCCACGGCGAACATCGGCACGCTGTGGACGCTGTTCTCGATCGTTCTCGGGTTGGTGCTCGCCGCGGTGGCGGTCACCATCCTGATCCTGTTGCTGGTCCCGCCGGCCCGTCGGTACTTCTCACCCGGGCCGGGGCGTCGATTCGCCACTGACGGTTGATTAGTACGCTGCACAGCATGTCCGACCGCGACGACCTGTGTAAATTCATCACCGAGCTGGCCATTGTGGAGGGCCGGGTAGTCCTTTCGTCGGGCGCGGAAGCCGATTGGTACCTCGACATGCGTCGGTTGGGACTACACCATGCCGCCGCACCCTTGCTCGGCCGGGTCATGCTGAACCTCGTTGCCGACTGGGAGTTCGACGCGGTCGGCGGCCTGACTCTCGGTGCGGATCCGGTTGCGGCGGCGATGCTGCACGCCGGTGCGGTGCGGGGTCGCGCGGTGGATGCATTCGTCGTGCGGAAGGCCGGGAAACAACATGGGTTGCAGCGGCGGATTGAGGGACCGCCAGTGAGTGGGCGCCGGGTGGTCGCCTTGGAGGACACCTCGACAACGGGGTCGAGCGTCCTCACCGCTGTAGAGGCGTTACGGGAGGCCGGCGCCGACGTGGTCGGCGTTGCGGTTATTGTCGATCGAGGAGCGGGTGACACCATCCGCGCCACAGGTCTGGCGTACCGCTCAGCGTTTACGTTGGCCGACCTCGGCCGTGTGGCCTGAAAATTTGTCGATTCGGACCTGCGGATATGCAGGCGAATCGATGGTGTTGGTGGAAGGATGGAGTACGTGGGAACTGCGTTGGCTGAGATGACCATGCCTCAGATCTCGCCGCTTGCCGGCGAGCCGATTGACCGTTCTGACGCCGAGCGCCTCGCAGGGGTGCTCAAGGCGCTCGCTGACCCTGCGCGACTGAGGCTCTTGAGCCTGATCCAGTCCGCTCCGGAAGGCGAAGCCTGCGTCTGCGACCTGACTGCACCGCTCGGCTTGTCACAGCCGACCGTGAGTCACCATTTGCGCATCCTCACCGAGGCCGGCTTGCTGGAGCGGGAGAAGCGCGGTGTGTGGGCGTACTACCGGTTGGTGCCGGCAGCGATCGCAACAATCGCCGAGTTGTTGACTCCGCCGCGCAAGCGCGCGACGAAGAAGGCCGCTCGCTGATGCACGGCACCCGTCCGCCTCGTTCGCTCGCGTAACAAGCGCGAAGCGACGAGGCGGACGGTGCCGTGTGATGCATCAGCCACCACGGAGTGTTGGTGGCTTTTGCTCGCACCTCCCAACGGGAATGTTCGCGATATGAGAACCCTACGCATCGGTAGATGGCCGCTACGCTGCGTAAATAGAGGTCAATGAACTTCATGACTGTGCCCGTTATGAAATCTTCATCCTCTTGCGGTTCGCGGGTGGCGTCCTAGGCTTGCGCGGAAGCCTTGTTGCCGATGCGGCTCGGCCGGAAAGCACGGGCCGGGAGCAGGCAGCGGGAGACTGCGAGGAGATCCGTGTCCGGACGTCACCGACCGAATGGCCTGCCGGCCGGGCGTCCAATGCGCACACCCATCGCCGTTGTGGCGGTTCTCGCGCTAGTCGGAATCACCGCGGTCGCGGTACGAATGATGGCCGCCGACGCGAACGGGTGCAGCAGCGGTGTGAAGCTGACCGTCGCGGCCGCTCCGGAAATCGCCCCGTCGGTGCAGGACGCCGCCCGCGAGTGGATGAAGACCCGCCCGGACGTCAACGGCAAGTGCATCCAGGTCGCCGTGCAAGCCGTCGCCGCCGCGGATGTGGCCGGCTCGCTGGCGGTACGGGCGGGTAGCGGGATCGACGTCGCGGCGAAGCCGGCGCCCACTCCGGATGAGGCGGACGTTCCGGCGGTGTGGATTCCGGAGACCTCCGCCTGGCTGGGCCGGATCGCCGAGGCCGACCGTACGGCGCTGGCCACCCTCGCCCCATCCGTGGCGATGAGCCCGGTCGTGTTCGCGGTGCCGGAGAGCGTGGCACAGGCGATGCCGCCGGCGTACACGAGAAGCGGGGCGGGCGGGCTGCTGGCGGCCGCGCTCGTCGACGCGCAGAAGGCCATCACCGAGCACCGGGCGCCGGCGTTGACGATGGGCCTCCTCGATCCCCGGCGGGACGGCGCCAGCCTGGTGGCCGCGATCGTCGTACGCGACCTGGTGGTCACCGACGAGACGAAGCTGCCCGCGCTGATCGCGGTCTACCGGCTACTGAACAAGGGCAAGGTGCCCGATCTGGCCACGCTCCAGAAGGCGTACGCCCAGGGCGTCAAGGCCGCGCCGCTCTCCGAGCAGGCGACCCTCGCCATCAACGCGGCCGCACCGAACGCGCCGCTGCTCGCGCTCGCGTTGCCGCCCGGCAGCCCCGCGCTGGACTACCCGTACGCGACGGTCACCGGCAAGCCCCGCGAGGTTGAGCTCGCCGCGGCGAAGTTCCGTACCGCGCTGTCCGGCCCGACCTACCGGGATGCCTTCGCCAAGCACGGCTTCCGTGCGCCGGACGGCAGCGCGGGCGCCGGGTTCCCGGTCGGCCACGGGGTGACCGCGGCGCAGGCGGCCGGGAACCCGCTGACCGACCCGGCCCGGGTCGGCGAGA
>DASRRF010000529.1:0-5757 GCA_035695905.1 Micromonosporaceae bacterium
CGCTCCACCGCGGTCAGCCCGAGCTCCGAGGAATGGTCCAGCAGCCAGCGGGCCGTCGTGCCGACCAGGATCCCCGTCGAGGCGGCTGGCACCGTACACAATGACGAGCCGGCAAGCCACACCAACGTTGACGTCGGCGCCTCCAGTGCGTACCCCTCAGACGACAGCCAGAGGACGTCGCCGGCGCCGACCGATGAGGCCCAGCGCTGCGAGGCCATATTCACCGCGTACGAGAGCGTCTTGGCGCCGCCGAGCAGCCACGGCGCCTCCCGCCGCAGCTCGGCCGGTAGCCCGAGGGCCGCGGTCCGCACCGCCACCCCGTCCCGGCGCGCCGCGACCACCGCTGGAGCGACCCCGGTCACCGTGGCGAAGACGGTCGGCGGCCCTCCGTCGTCGGGGCCTCGCGTGCACACCAGCCGCAGCGCCCCCTCCAGCAACGGGTCCCACGCGGCACACGCCTGCCAGGCGAGCCCGGCCAGCGCCGCAGGCGGCGGAACTGAGAGTGACAGCAGGGCGGCCGAGCGGGCCATCCGGGCCAGGTGCTCGTCCAGCAGCCAGGGCTGGCCACGTCGTACGTGCATGGTCTCGAAACAGCCGTCCCCGCGGACCACCCCGAGATCGTCCGCCCGGACCACCGGTCGATCAAACGGGACGACCCCGACACCGAGCACGGCTACCACGCGATCACCAGCCACGGCCGCAGCCTATCCAAATCTCGAAATAGGATCGTCGGGTGGCAACGAAGCGAACCCCACGCTAGCCCGCGTTGCCCGGCCTGCGTGCCTACACTGTGGGCATGACCGTCCGCGAGGAAGCCCACCGTCTCATCGACGCCGTGCCGGAGGAGCGCCTCTCTGGTGCCGTCGAACTGCTGCGCCAGTGGGCCGAGCTCGACCGTAACGAGGGCCCACGGCGTCGCTTCCGTACCACGGCGATCTTTGAGGGTGAAGCCGACCTCGGCGCCCGCGCCAAGGACATGGTGCGGGAGGCGTGGAGCGAGGAGCGACACTCCGCGTGATCGTCATCGATACCGGCCCGATCATCGCCAACGCCAACCGCAAGGACGCCGATCACGCCCGGTGCGCCGACTTACTGCAGAACCACCCCGGCCCGCTGCTGTTGGCGCAGCCGTTGCTCACCGAGATTGGTTACATGCTAGCCAGCCGCGCCGGCGCCCAAGCCGAGGCGGACTTCCTGCGCGACGTTGCGGATGGCGTCTATGAATTGGTCGCTGTCAACGCCGCGGATGTGCGCCGGGCCGCTGACCTCGTCCAGCGCTACGCCAACCTGCCGTTGGGCACCGCGGACGCCTTCGTTGTCGCGGTCGCCGAACGCTACAACGCGGTTGCCATCGCCACGCTCGACCGGCGCCACTTCAGCCTGGTCCGCCCGGCCCACGTGCCTTCTTTCGCCCTGCTGCCGTAACCGGCGTGAAATGCGTCAGCCCGGACCACCGGTCGATCAAACGGGACGACCCCGACCCCGAGCACGGCTACCACTCGATCACCAGCCACCGCGGCAGCCTACCCAATCCGCGAAATAGGATCGTCGGGTGGCAACGAAGTCGTTCCTGGCGGATCTCCTCCGCGCGCGCGGTCTGCGGCTGACCGCTCAGCGGCAGCTGGTCCTGGAGGCTGTCTATGCGCTGGGTCACGCCACCCCGGATCAGGTGCACGCCGAGGTGTCCCGTACCGCGGCCGGAGTCAATATCACGACCGTCTATCGAACGCTGGAGCTGCTGGAGGAGCTGGGCCTGGTGACCCACGCCCACCTGTCGCACGGCGCGCCGACGTACCACGCGATGGGCGAGGATCAGCATGTCCACCTGGTCTGCCGGGTCTGTGGCGGGATCGCCGAGGTGAAACCGGGTGTGCTGGAACCGATGGCCCGCCGGCTCGCCGCCGAGCAGGGCTTCATCATCGACGTCGGGCACGTGGCCCTCTTTGGGCTCTGCGCGCACTGCGGGGAGGAAGCATGACCGCTGTCCTGGTCGGATCCCTCGATCCCGGCTCGCCGGATGCCCCGGTGCCGGCACACTACGGCGATCCGCTGCGCGAGCAGCGGACCCTGGCCACTACGGCCGGCGTCGTGGACCGGTCGCATCGCGGCGTTCTCGCGGTACCGGGCGAGGATCGGCTCACCTGGCTGAACAGCATCACGACGCAGGAGCTCGCGGCGCTGGCCCCGCCGCAGGGCACCGAGACGCTCGTACTCTCCCCGCACGGCCACATCGAGCACCACGCACTCGTCACCGACGATGGCGCGACAACCTGGCTGGACGTGGAGCCGGGTACCGCCCCGGCGCTGCTCGACTTCCTGCAGCGGATGCGATTCCTGATGCGGGTCGAGCCGGCCGACGCCTCGGCCGACTGGGCGCTGCTGTCCGTGCTCGGCCCCGACTCTGCCGCCGCACTCAGCATCCTCGGCGCGGGCATGCTCCAGGAACCTGACCTCATCGCGGTGCCGGGTCCCAAATTCGCCGCCGGCTCCGTCGCACACATTCCGACCTCGCGGTACGCGGTGAGCCGGCTGGACGGTTTCGACGGCTGGGCCCGGCGCGGCCGGCTCGGGGTGGACCTGTTGGTACCCCGCGCTGCCCGCCAGGACGTGGTGGACAGATTGGGCCTGCCGCCGGCCGGCATCTGGGCCTACGAGGCGTTGCGCGTGGCGGCTCGGATCCCGCGGCTCGGGTTCGAGAGCGACCACCGTACCCTTCCGTCCGAAGTGGACTGGACGCAGGTGGCCGTACACCTGGACAAGGGTTGTTACCGCGGGCAGGAGACGGTGGCCCGGGTGCACAACCTGGGCCGACCACCGCGGCGGCTGGTCTTGTTGCACCTGGACGGCGTGACCTCCGACCATCCGCCGGCTCCGGGCACTCCGGTGACCACTGTGGACGGTCGGCAGGTCGGGTACGCCGGTACCGGGCTGCGCCACTTCGAGCTGGGCATGATCGCGCTGGCGGTACTCAAGCGCTCGGTACCGGACGGCGCGGACCTGCGGATCGGCGACACCACCGCGGCCATCGACACCGGGGCCGACGACTAGGCCGCCATCCGGTGCGCGGTGTGCGTACGGCCGTTGATGGAGCCGTCCGCCCAGACCAGTTCCCAGTCGCCACCGGATACCCGCTGATCCGGACCGAACCCGAGCCACTGGCCGTGCATCGCCCTGCGGGATGGTTCCAGCGTCAACGCAACGGTGCCGTAGCTCGTGGTGCCCCAGCCGTACCCGGGATGTTCGGCCCAGCCGCCGTTCACCGTGGTTCCGTCGACGTGCAGGTCGAGGCGCATCCGCGCGCCGGTCGGCTGGGGCAGGCTCTGCCCGAGCAGCCGGCCGCGGTGTTCACGCAGGACTACGAAGAACTCCACGGGTGTGCGGGAGCCCCGCGCCCGCCAGATCCCGGCGAGCGAGTCGTACCGGTCCACCCGCGGCTCGGCGACCGGCTCACCCTCGGTCGGCGGCATACCGGCGTACGCCGCCGCGGCCAGGCCCAGCCCGGCGCTGAGCCGCTGCAGTACGGCGTACCCGATGCCGGGTGTCGTGCCGCGTAGCCGTTCGGCCCAGACCAGCCCGACCCCGGCGATCTCCTCGATGTCCGCCTCCGCCAACCGGTCCAGCACCGGATCCATGCCGCTGGCCAGGATGTGCGGCAGCGGGATGCGCTCGCGCAGCGGCCGGGCGGTGAGCGCCTGGTCCTGATCGCGGAAGTCGGGCGCGTCGGAGAGCAGGTCGGTCAGCCCGCATTCGTACAGTTCGGCGAGCCGGACCAGCACGTCGTACGACGGTTCGCGGCCGGTCGGGCTGGGCCAGGTCTCCCAGGACGAGAACGACTTGAACGTCTTGGGCTCGGCCGGCCAGCGCAGGTTCCAGGCGTCGGCGGCGTCCGGCTGGCTCCAGCCGTGTGCCTTGCGCATGGCGACCCGGGCGTTCACGCCGTACCGCTCGCGAACCACCGCGGCGATCTCCACCCAGGTGTGGCCGGAGGCCCGCATCCGCTCGGAGAGCGCCACCTCCTGCCGGGGGAGTCCCCGCCGGCGCTTCACCGTCGTCACCACGCTCACTCCCGCCTCCCCGCGACACGGGGATCCGAAACCAGCACCGAAACCAGGGCAATGCGGGTGGGATGGCCGGCCGATCGGACCGAGGCTGGCGGCTGGAAAACGACGTTCCGCACAACCGCCGGAGTAGTGAATGACACCGAACATGCCGCACCCGAGGCGCGAGCCCGGGGTGCCGCACGCCACGACAGTAATCATCGCCGATCTGCTGCCCGGTACGCGCGCTTATACCGATCTTTATCGCGAGTCGCCGCCGATTCTCGTGATCGACACGGGTCCGACCGAGTTGCAACTGGCCGTACCGGCGGACCGGGTCACCCTGGAGGATCTCTCGATCGTCGATGCGCTGCTGGAGGCGGCTGCCGCCTACCGTACGGCGCTCCTTGCCCATCTGGACTGACCTCAATGGAGAGTGCGGTGCCTGAATACGTTCTCGACAACGACAAACCGACCGCCGAGACGATGTTGAACTGTCTGTCTACTGTGCTCGATGATTTCACCACGGCCCGGCTGACCGAGGCCGGCGTGACCGAAGGTGCGCGCTGCCTCGAGGTCGGCGCGGGCAACGGAACCATTGCCGCCTGGCTGGCCGAACGGGTCGGTGTCAACGGGATGGTGCTGGCCACCGACATCAAGCCGGTGCACGTCCGCCCGCACCCGCGGGTACTCGTACTCGGGCACGACATCACCACCGATGAGCTGCCGGCGGGCCAGTTCGAGCTGGTGCACGCGCGGCTGGTGCTGGCCCACCTGCCGCGGCGGCGCGAAGTGCTCGACCGGCTCGCCGGCGCATTGGCGCCGACCGGCGTACTCGTGGTCGAAGAGTGGGGCGCCTGGCCCGGGCGGGTGCTCTGCGCCAACGACCCCGGTGCCGCCGCGCTCTACGACCGGTACCACGACGCGCTGCTGCGGGTCTTCGAGGGGTGGGGCAACGACACCGGCTGGGCCGGTCGGGTGCATGCCGCGATGACGGATGCCGGACTGGTCGATGTGGACACCGCGGTGTACGCCCGCTCCTGGCGCGGTGGCAGCCCCGGCTGCCTGTTGCCGGTCGCGGTCTCCGCCGAGCTGCGCGACCATCTGGTCCGAGTTGGACTGTCCGAAGGGGACCTGGATCGGCTTCCGGCGCTGATGGCCGATCCGGAGCTCGTGCTGCTGGGCAACCTGACCTGGTCGACCATCGGGCGGCGGCGATGAGGCGCTACGCCACGAGGATTCCGGCGGCCACACTGGCACTGGCCATGCTCGCTCCCGCGGGCTGCGTACCGGCCGGCAGCGGCAGTCGCTCGGTGGACACCGTCGAGCAGGTCACGTACCTCACCGGATTCGGTCTGCTGGGCCAGGATGCGTACGCGTTTCTCGCCCGGGACAAGGGGTACTTCCGCGACGTCGGGTTGGACGTCGACATCAAGCCGGGCGCCGGTACCGGCGAGAACCTCAAGCTCCTACTCGCCGGCCAAGCCACGTTCGCGATTGTCGACCTGACCGGCGCGCTGCTCGCCTACGGCGGTGGTGCGCGGGGCTTCACCGCGGTCGCCGCCATCCACCAGCGCAGCGTCAGCTGCATCATCGCACTGCGCGGGTCGGGCATCGCGGCGCCCCGCGACCTGGCCGGCCACACGGTCGGCTACCAGCCCGGCGGGGTCAACTACACGCTCTTTCCGGTGTACGCAAAGCTCGCCGGGATCGACGCGGC
>DASRRF010000530.1:0-1640 GCA_035695905.1 Micromonosporaceae bacterium
GCCAGCAACCAGGCGGCACCGCCGCTGCCGATGGTGATCCAGCCGTACCCCCGGATCGACGTGGCCAGCAGGCCGAACAGCAGCATCCAGAGCGCGGTGACGCCCATGCCCAGGGCGACCGCGCCACCACGAACCGGATGCGGCTCGCGGTACCGCGGGCGCGGCGGCCCGGCCGGAAACAGCCCGGAGGGCGCCCGATACGGAACGTCGGTCATCGTCTCGCACCATATCCGGCCGGCGCCCGATACGTGCTACAGCCGCTGTGCGAGAGTCGGCTGCGTGGACATCGCCGTCATCGGGCTCGGTCTCATCGGCGGCTCGCTGCTGCGGGCGCTCGCCGCGGCCGGGCACCGGGTGCTCGGGTACGACGCCGACCCGGCTACCCGGGCCACCGCGCGTACCGAGGCCGCTCGGTCCGCGGCCGGTACCCGGTGGCAGGTGACCGGCAGCGTGCGGGATGCCGCCGAGGCGAGCGAGCTGGTCGTGCTGGCCGTCCCGCTGCCGGCGGTCGGCGCGGTCTTCGACGAGCTGGCCGGCATGGCGTACACCGGTGTGGTCACCGACGTCGCCTCGGCCAAGGGCGCCGTACGGGACCTCGTGGCGAGCCGGCTACGCGGCGTGCACGGCCGGTTCGCCGGGTACGTCGGGGGCCATCCGATGGCCGGCCGGGAGACGTCCGGCTTCGCGGCCGGCGATGCCGACCTGTTCCGTGGCGCCGCCTGGGTGCTGTGTATCGAGCCGGACACCTCGCTGCCGGACTGGCTGGAGCTGGCCGCGCTGGTCACGTCGCTCGGCGCTCGGGTGGTACCGGCCACCGCGGACGAGCACGACCGGGCCGTCGCGGCGGTGAGCCACGTGCCACACCTGGTCGCCTCCGCGTTGGCGGCAACCGCGTACCCGGATCCGCTCGCCCTGACCCTGGCGGCCGGATCGTTCCGGGACGGCACCCGGGTCGCCGCGAGCAGCCCGGACCTGGTGGCCGCGATGTGCGCCGGAAACGCCGCCGCGGTACGCGACGCGTTGGACGCCGTACTGGCCGCGCTCGGCGAGGCGCGGGACGCGTTGGACGCCAAGGATCCGGTGGCCGCGCTGCGGCCGTGGCTGGCGAACGGCCGCGCGGTGCGGGCCGGCTGGCCGCCCGCACCGGCCTCCTCGCTCGACCTGCCCGCGCGGGCGGACACCCTGCTCCGGCTCGGCGGGGTGGGCGGCTGGGTCACCGCGGTGGCCGCGGATCGCCGTACGGTCACCGCGGTCCGCCCGGCGCCGCTTCAGCCGGCGCCGCTCCGCCCCGCGCCTGGTCACGCCTGACCAAAGCGGCCGGCGATCAGGGCCGCAGCACGCGGCGCTCGGTGACGATCGCGGTGACCAGGTGGTGCGGCGTGACATCGAACGCCGGGTTGACCGCGTCCGCGTCCGCCGGCGCGGTGGCCACGCCGGCGAACGCGAGCACCTCGGCGGCACCCCTGTCCTCGATCGGCACATCGGCGCCGCAGGCCGTCCCAGAGTCCACAGTGGACTCGGGGGCCACCACGACGAACGGTATGCCGGCGGCCCGGGCGCCGAGGGCGTGTGCGTACGTGCCGACCTTGTTGACCACATCCGAGTTCGCGCAGATCCGGTCCGCGCCCACGATCACCGCG
>DASRRF010000531.1:0-5707 GCA_035695905.1 Micromonosporaceae bacterium
GGCCAGCAGCAGCGGGTGGCGATCGCCCGCGCGCTCGCCATGCAGCCCAAGTTGATGTTGTTCGACGAGCCGACCAGCGCGCTCGACCCGGAGCTGGTCGGCGAGGTGCTCGACGTGATCAAGGGGCTGGCCCGGGACGGCATGACGATGGTCGTGGTCACCCACGAGATCGGATTCGCCCGGGAGGTGGGCGACGCGCTGGTTTTCATGGACGATGGGATGATCGTCGAGGCGGGTTCACCGCGGGACGTGATCGCGAACCCGCAGCACGAGCGCACCCGGGCCTTCCTGGCCAAGGTCCTCTAGCGCGGGGGGCGGCGCGCGCGGCGCCCCGTCGGCGGGCCACGGCAGCCCTGCCGCGCGGAAATCTTTGCCAAAAGTGCATCGTTGCTTGAAAGTTATTGACCAAACCACGGTCGCCTGCGTAACCTCACGCCAGTCCGGATAGAAGCGGCGTAGGAGGATTCGTGACGGGCACCGCGAAGAGGTCCTTGGTCGCTGTCGCGGCCACCCTGGCCGTCGCGTTGACGGCGGCCGGCTGCGGCGACAGCAAACCGAAGTCGAGCGGCGGAGGTACCTTCACCACGATCGACGCTAACCACGCGATTGATCCGCAAGCTCCGATTAACCCCTACAACGGCAAGGGGAACGCGTTCAGCGGCTACAACGCGATGCCACTGGCATTTGCCAAGAATCACCTGACCGACCACAACCAGCACTTTCCCGGCATAGCCGCGAGCTGGGACGTCTCCGCCGACGGTACGTCCGTCACCATCAAGATCCAGCCCAAGGCGAAGTGGTCCGACGGCAACGCGGTGACCGCCGAGGACATCCGTACCTCGGCCGCGGTCGCGTTCACCCAGGGCGGATCGGTCTTCGCGCTCAACCCCGGTGCCAGTGGTGCGCTCGGGGACGTGAAGGTGGTGGACGACAAGACCATCACGTTCACCCAGGCGCCCGGTGCGCACAGCAACACGTTCCTGCGTAGCCTGCTGGCCATGTGGGTGCTGCCCAAGTCGGTGTACGGATCGCAGCTGCCGGACAACTTCTGGGACCAGGTCAAGCAGGCCGCCTCGACCGATCCCGCGCAGAAGGAAGCCGCCACGAAGGCGAAGGACGACATCACCGCGCTGGGCAAGAAGATCGTGGCGTTCGGCCCGACCAAGGACGTCGCCGCCGGCCCGTTCGTACTGGAGAGCGTGAACGCCAGCGAGGCGATCCTGGTGAAGAACACGAACTTCTTCAACGCCGACAAGATCGGTCCGGCCAAGGTGCGGCTGCGCAACTACAGCGGCAACGAGCAGATCTGGAACTACCTGACCGCCGGTGAGCTCGACTCGGCGCCGTACACGTCGACACCGTCCAACGTGGTCGAGCAGATCCTCAAGACCAGCGGCAACCAGAAGATCACCGGCTTGTCACAGGTGAGCGCCGCGCTCGCGTTCAACGAGAAGTACGCGCCGTTCGACAAGGTCGAGGTACGCCGGGCGCTGGCGTACGTGATCGACCGGTCCCAGGTACAGAAGATCGGTGAGCCGGACAGCGGCAAGGTCGCCGAGCACACCAGCGGGCTGATCGAGGACGCGGCCAAGGCATGGATGGGCGCGGACGAGGTCGGCAAGCTCAACCCGTACAACGTGGACAAGGCCAAGGCCGAGACGCTGCTCACCCAGGCCGGCCTGACCAAGAAGAACGGCAAGTGGACGCTGGCGAACGGGCAGCCGTTCAGCTTCAAGATCCAGGTGCCGTCCGGGTTCTCCGACTGGGTGGCGGGTGCGAAGAACATCGCCAGCCAGCTGACCGACTTCGGCATCGCGGTGGAGGCACAGACCAGCGCCGACTTCGCGGTCTACCAGACCGAGATGGCGGCCGGAAAGTACGCGGCCGGGTTCTGGCTGATCGCGCTCGGGCCGTCCACGTACAACGCGTTCGCCCGGCTCTACGGCGGGGCGAACGGCTGGAAGGCGGTGGCCGGCACGCTCAGTCACGGCGCACCGGGTACCGGCGGCAACTGGATCGGCGGCGCCGAGACGGCCACCGTCGAGGGCCTCGGCACGGTGAACCCGGGTGAGCAGGCCTACCAGCTCAGCCAGTTGCCGGTGGACCAGGCGAAGGACACCATCATCAGGTTGGCCAAGTACACCAACGACCAGCTGCCGATGATCCAGATGTGGAACTACGTGAACGTCCAGTTCGTCAACACCACCAAGTACGAGAACTTCCCGCCCAACGACTGCGAGTGCCTGCGGCTGACCCACGGCGTGTGGATGCAGCTGGGATACATCCAGCCGAAGAAGTAAGGATCTATGAGCAGGTTCGCATGGCGGCTCGCGGGCCATCTGGTCCGCGGGCTCGTCATGATCTGGGTGGTCACCACGTTCACCTTCTTCCTGATCCGCCTGATGCCCGGCAACCCGGTGCAGATCCAGTACGAGCGGCTGATCCAGATCGGCATGTCGCCCGACCAGGCCGAGTCGGCCACCGCGGTCACCTACGGCTTCCTGCCGCACGGGTCGGTGTGGAGCCAGTACCTGGACTACCTGTGGGCACTGCTGCACGGCGACCTGGGGGTATCCGTGGACGCGCAGGGCGTGCAGGTGACCGACCGGGTGATGGCCGCCGCGCCGTGGACCGTGGTGCTCGTACTCTCCGGGATCCTGGTGAGCTTCCTGATCGGCGTGGTGCTCGGCGTGATCGCGGCGATCAAGCGGTCCAAGGCGACCGGGCACGCGCTGTCCGTGGCGGGTTCGCTGCTGCACGGCGTACCCCCGTTTGTGATTGGGATTTTGCTCGTTGCGCTTTTCACCCGGGTGTGGAAGCTGTTCCCCAGCGGCGGGCAGTACAACGCCGATGAGGTGTCGCCGGGGTTCTATCTCGATTTTTTCGGCAACGTGGCCTACCACGCGGTGCTGCCGGCGACCGCGTACGCGCTGGCCAGTTACGGCGGCTGGCTGCTCGCGATGCGCTCGTCGGTGGCCAGCGTGCTCGGCGACGACTTCCTGCTCGCCGCGGAGCTGCGCGGGCTGACCCGGCTGACCCAGTTCCGCTATCTGGTCCGCAACGCGATCCTGCCGCTGTTCACCGTGCTGGCAATCTCGTTCGGGCTGATGTTCGGCGGCGCCATCTTCATCGAGCGGATCTTCAACTACCCCGGCCTCGGCATGCTGCTGATCGGCAGCATCGGGGCCCGTGACTACTCGATGATGAGCGGTGCCTTTCTCCTGATCACCGTCGCGGTCATTGCCGCGAATATCCTCGCGGACCTGCTCTACACGGCCATTGACCCACGGGTACGGCGTACGTGAGCGCGACAACCGCCCGGCGGCGGTTCTGGCGGGGTGTCTGGGTGGCCCTGAAGCGGCGACCCAGCCGGCTCGTCGGGGTGGGCATCGTGGCGCTGTTCACCGTGCTGGCGATCGCCGGACCGTGGTTCTACCCGGACCGGCTGCCGTACGACGCGGACGACATCTACGCCCCGATCAGCTGGAAGCATCCGCTGTCCACCGACTTCGAGGGCGTGGACGTACTCGCTCTGGTCATCACCGGCACCCGCGGCGTGCTGCTGGTGGCCGCCGCGGCCGGACTGGTGACCGTGGTACTGGGTACCGCCACCGGGCTGTACGCCGGCTACCGCCGCGGGGCGGCCGACTCGGTACTCATGCGGATCGCCGACTTCATCCTGACCATCCCGGGCTTCCCGCTGCTCGTCGTGCTCACCGTCGCGACGAACCTGAGCGCCTGGTGGAAGATGGCGCTGGTGCTCGGGCTGATCGGCTGGGGTTCGCTGGCCCGGGCGGTCCGCTCGCAGACCCTTTCGCTGCGCGAGCGCGGCTTCATCGAGGCGGCCCGCGGGCTGGGCATGCCGGTCCGGCACATCGTGGCCAAGGAGCTGTTGCCGAACGTCGCGCCGTACATCGCAACGAACATGCTGATCGCGGTCACCGCGTACATCTACGCCCAGGTGGGCCTGTTCTTCCTCGGGGTACTCCCGCTGAACACGAGCAACTGGGGGGTGATGCTGAACCAGGCGGTCTTCGGTTCCGGCGCGCTCATCTCACCGGACGCGCTGCCCTACCTGCTCGCCCCGCTCGGCGCGATCCTGCTGTTGACGCTCGGCGTGGTGCTGGTGATCGACGCGATGGAGGAGATCTTCAACCCGCGGCTGCGGGCGGCCTGATGGCGATTATCGAGCTCGCCACGCCAGTACGCACCGGTGCGCCGGAGGTCCGCGTCGACGGGCTGACCGTGGCGTACCGTACCGACGCCGGCGAGCTGCCCGCGGTCGCCGACGTGTCGTTGGAGCTGCCGGCCGGCACGATCACCGGGTTGGTGGGGGAGTCCGGGTCCGGCAAGTCCACGCTGGCGCTCGCCCTGCTCGGCGCGGTACAGCATCCCGGCCGGGTGACCGCCGGCTCGATCACCATCGACGGCGTCGGGGACGTCACGAAGCTCGATCGCGCCGCGCTACGCAAAGCCCGCGGCAAGCACATCGGGTACGTCTTCCAGGCCGCGCAGAACTCGCTCAACCCGCTCAAGACCGTGGGCAAGCAGCTGCTCGACCTCGGCCGCTCGCACGCCGTCGGCGACCTGCGCGGCCTGCTGCGGGACGCCCGCGGGCTGCTGGACCGGATGGGTCTGGACGCCGAGCGGGTGTTGGACGCGTACCAGCACGAGCTGTCCGGGGGTATGCGGCAGCGGGTCGGCATCATGTTCGCCCTGGTGCTCAACGCGCACCTGGTGGTGCTCGACGAACCGACCACCGCGCTGGACATGATCACCCAGGCGAACATCCTGCAGATCGTCCGGGACGTGCACACCGCCCTCGGGCTCACCACGCTCGTGGTGACCCACGACGTCGGCGTGGTCGCCGAGGTCGCGCAGCGGCTCGCGGTGATGTACGGCGGGCGGATCGTCGAGTTCGGGCCGACCGCGGAGGTTCTCGCGCAGCCGCGGCATCCGTACACCCGAGGGTTGGTCAACGCGATCCCGCGGCTGACCGGGGACGTGGACGAGGCCCAGCCGCTGCCCGGGCGCCCGCCCACGCTCGGCACGATCCCGGCGGTCGGCTGCGTGTTCCGCGAGCGGTGTCCCCTTCGGATGAGCGTGTGCGAGACGGTGGCCCCGCCGCCGGTCACCTCGGCCGACGGGCGGACCGTGGCCTGCCACGCGGTGGTGCAGGCATGATCGAGGGCAGCGGGATCACCAAGACGTTCCGGTCCCGGGGCGGGGTTCTGGCCGCGCGTACGGTGCCCGCTCTGCGTGGCATCGACTTCGCCATCCCGCGCGGCGGTGCGGTCTCGTTCATCGGCGAGTCCGGCTGTGGAAAGACGACGCTGGGCCGGATCCTCGCCGGACTCGAAACGTTCGACAGTGGACAGTTGACTGTGGACGGTGCTCGGCTGCGCCCGCACGACTTCCGGCGGATCCAGCTGATCCACCAGGATCCGTACTCGGCGCTGAACCCCACCCGTACCGTCGAGATGATCCTGCGCGATCCGTTGCGGCTGCGCGCCGGGCAGACCGGCCGGCCGGCTTCCTGGGTCGGCGAGCGGGCCGCCGAGCTGCTCTCGCTCGTCGGGCTGGACCCGGGGTACGTGCTGCCCCGCTTCCCGCACCAGCTCTCCGGCGGCATGCGCCAGCGGGTCGTGATCGCCCGCGCGCTGACCGTGGATCCCGACGTGCTGGTCGCCGACGAGGCGGTCTCGAT
>DASRRF010000532.1:0-8173 GCA_035695905.1 Micromonosporaceae bacterium
ACCGGCCCGTCGCCGCGGGCCAACGCCACCCGCCAGGCCCATCCGGTCTCGTTGGCGTCGCACGGACGGATCACCCACAGGCCGGGAATCGCGCGTAGCGACGCGAGGTGCTCAACCGGCTGGTGGGTGGGACCGTCGGGGCCGATCGCCACCGAGTCGTGCGTCCAGATCCACAGCACCGGCAGGCCCATCACCGCGGACAGCCGTACCGCCGGGCGCATGTAGTCGCTGAAGGCGAGAAACGTTGAGCCGTAAGGCTTGGGCACGCCACCGTGCAGGGCCAACCCGTTGACCGCCGCGGCCATCGCGTGCTCGCGTACCCCGAACGCGATGTTGCGGGCCGGCTTACCGGCGGTGAAGTAACCCGCGCACGGGAACCGCGTCTTGGTCGAGTCGACCAGGTCGGCCGCGCCGCCGGCCATCGTCGGCAGCGCGTGCTGCAGGCTCTCCTGGATCAGGGCGGACGCGTTGCGCGGCGAGAGCTGAGCGCCGGCGGTGAATGCCGGCACCGGCACGCGATCCGGGCAGGCGTCCCATTCCCGGCGCAGCTGCGGGTACTCGGCACTCCACGCAGCGAACAGGTCGACCCAGCGACGCTGCGCGTCCCGTCCCGCGCCGCGCAGGTCCAGGTGGTCATAAACCTCCGGGGGTACGGCGAAAGCCCGGCCCGGATCCAGTCCGAGCGCGGCTTTGGTCCGGCGGGCCTGTTCTGCACCCAACGGTCCACCGTGTGCGGCCGGAGTTCCGCGGACCGCCTCGGCCGGGTAACCGATCTCGGTCTCCACGATGACCAGCGCCGGACGGTCGACCCGGTCCCGTACCCGGTCCAGCGCGGCGGCCAGCGCGTCGGGCGCGTTGAAGTCCTTGACCCGGACCACCCGCCAGCCGCTGGCCCGGAACCGCGCCTCGGTGTCCTCGCGGTCGAAGCTGATCGCGGTGTGGCCGTCGATCGTCACGCCGTTGCTGTCGTAGCAGACGATGAGCTTGCCCAGGCCGAGTTGGCCGGCCAGCGAGATGGCCTCCTGGGAGATGCCCTCCATGAGGTCCCCGTCCGAGGCGACCGCGACCGTCAGGTGGTCGATGACCGGGTACCCGGGCCGGTTGAAATGCTCGCCGAGCAGCCGCTCGCCGATCGCCATGCCCACCGCGGTGGCCAGACCCTGGCCCAGCGGGCCGGTGGTGGTCTCCACGCCCGGCGTACGGCCGTACTCCGGGTGGCCCGGGGTCAGCGAGCCGAGCTGCCGGAACGCCTGCAGGTCCGCGATACCGACCCGGTGCCCGGTCAGGTGCAGCAGGGCGTAGAGCCACGCGCTCGCGTGGCCGGCGGAGAGCACCAGCCGGTCCCGGTTAATCCACAGTGGATCGTCCGGGTTGAGGCGCAGCATGTTGCGGTACAACACGTAGCCGAGCGGGGCCAGGGCGAGCGCGGTACCCACGTGGCCGTTGCCGGCCCGCTCGACCATGTCGATGACCAGGCCGCGGATCGTCGCGACGGATCTGTCCACAATAGAGCGTGAGGTCTCAGTCATCGCTGTCCGTCGCGAGCAGAATGCCGTCACAGATCCACACGACCGGGACGGTGGGGCCGGCGTCGGAGCACGACTGCAGCCGCGGCGGGTCGCGCTTCTCCGCGCTGAGCAGGACGTCGTACCGCCGCCTGTCGGACAGGGCGAACCGGCTCAGGTACCGGCCGTCGGTGGAGTCCTCGGCCGGCGTGGCGAGACTCACCCCGGCCACCGCGGTCAGGCCCAGCTCCACCCGCAGGAAGTGCTCGGCCGCCTGGTCCGGCATCCGCCAGGCCGGCCGGCCCCGGTACCGGTCCAGCAGGATCTGGCCGTCCTCACTGGCGCCGACCACGTCTAGCACCGAGTCCGGACCGAGCCGCCCGTAGCAGAGCGCGGGCGGGAAGACGATCATGTTCGCGGCGTACTTGTGGCCGCCCAGGTGCGTGGTGGCCCGGGCGCGGGGCCCGAGCACGCCGGCCACGGCGGCGAGCACCGGCGGGCCCGACCGGCCGCAGCACGGGTCGCTCATGTCGTTCGCGCAGATCAGGTAGAGCGGTTCGGCCACCCGCTGCGCGCCGGGCGGCAGGCCGCCGGCGACCAGCGTGCCGAAGTCCACCCCCAGCACGTCCTGCGGGCCGGAGCAGGGCAGCCGGGCCAGCCACGGCGAGGTGCCGCCGTCCGGGTCCGCGGCCAGATACATCCACAGTGGACGCTCGCCGGGCGGCGGCGCGATCAGCTGTACCCGTGCTCCGGTGGCCGCCATCCGCCGCTCGAACTCCGCGACCAGCACCGGATCCAGGTCACTGTCGCGCAGCGCGTTCTTGCCCCACGGTCCACCGTGCTCCACCAGGATCCACGCGGCGGTCTTGTTCGCGGTACCGATCAGGCGGTCGCCGAGCAGGCCGGCCAGGAATGAGCAGGACGACCGGCGGTCAGCGCAGTCCATCGATGTTCTCCGAATCTAGAAGCTTCCGCAGCGTGGCCAGGTCGATGGCCAGCTGCTCGGGGTGTACGGAGACGTTGACCCGGATCCCGCGGCAACCCGGGTACAGCGCCTCCCACAGCCGCGGGTCGCCACCGAACAGGAAGTTCGGGTTGAGCTTCAGGCCGGACCGGCCGGCGGAATGGATCCAGCCGGTGAACGCGGCCGGGTCGGGCGCGGCCTCGACGGTGCGGAAACCCGAGTAGCCGGCGACCTGCGTACCGCCCAGCGGCGCGAGGAAGCCGGCGCGGTCGATCTGCCCGATGTTCTCCACGAACCTGCGCCGCATGCCGGCCAGGTGCGCCAGGTAGGCCAGGCAGTCCCGCTCGCCCGGGAACGCGAGACCGGCCGCGGTGAACGCCTCGCGCAGCTCGGCCCAGACCGCCGGGTGCGACCCGGGCTCGGCGAAGGCGACGAGCAGCAGGGCCAGGTGCACCGCGGCGATCCTGGCCGTACCCACCTGGGTGGTGTACCCGCGTTCGAACCGGTCCGCACCGGCGTACGCGCGCAGGCCCGGATGGCCGGTGATGATGGTGCCGCAGCGCAGCCCGGGAATCGACAGGTCCTTCGAGGGGGTCAGGAACACCGCGGTCTTGCTCAGGTCGCCGCCGATCCGCCGGCGCAGGTTCGCTAGGAACTCGGCCCGCGGCTGGTACGTGGGCAGCGCGAACACGTGGTCCACGACGCGCAGCTCCGGTTCGCCGGCAACGGTCGGCAGGTCGAACCAGGAGCCGGCCACCCCGTTCGGCGCGATGTCCACCACGAGCAGCGGGCCGGCCGCGTACCCGGGTGGCGATGCGTGCCCGGACGCGTTGTAGTACGCCACGACCGGTACCCCGTACCGGGCCGCCGACTGCTCGAAGCTGCAGTACAGCGGCAGCGGCAGGACCGTACCCAGGCCGCGCTGCGCGGCGAAGCCGTACACGATGCTGATCGCCTCGGTGGTGCCGTTGCAGAAGTGCACCGCGTCCGGGTCCAACCCCGGTACGCCGAGGTACCGCCCGGCCAGTTCGGCGACGAGCGCGCGCTCGCGTACGTCGTCCGGGGTCGAGTAGTCGGTGACCCGCTCGTGGAACAGCTGGGCGTAGAGCGCGGTGAGCCAGCGCCGTACGGTCGGCGCGGGCGCCGTCTTGTTCACCCCGAAACCGATCTGTGCGGCCGAGGCCGGTACGTCCGCGCGGATCGTGCGGTAGTACCGGACGCACGCGGCGTCGACGAAGCCGGCGCCGTTGACTGAGCCGCCGCGCCCGTTCACTGCGCCGCGGCTACCACGAGGTGGGTACGCAGATCCCGACCCCCGTTCATGGCCGTGTGCACCTCGCGGGTGTCGACGAAGTACGCGTTGCCGTCCGCCGGAACCCTGATCACCCGGTCCTGCTCGACGAAGATGAACAGCGCGTGCTCGCTGGTGTTGATCGCCACGTGGTAGCGCGCGGTGGCATCGCGGTGCACCGAGTAGCAGGTACGCGGCGTCAACCCGAGCAGGCGGGCGCGGCAGATCGGGAACGGGAAGCTGGCCAGCACGTCGGCGAGGTAACTGCCGCGCAGCTCCGGGATCAGCGTGTCGTAGCTTTCCTCCGGCGCGATGTCCTTCTCCTGGTAGCACGACTCGTACCACGGGTCGTCGGAGCCGGCGCGCATCTGCAGGGCGAGCTGCTTCGTCGAGTCGAAGATGAGCGGATGCCGGTCCAGCAACGCGTCCACCTCGCCCTGCAGCCTCGGCACGTCCAGGTTCAGCGCGATCCGGCCGGCCAGCGGTACCGGGGCGAGCGAGCGCTGCGGCTCCAGCCAGTCCACAGTGGATAGCTCAGTCATCGATGACCTCCAGTTCGTGGTGGGTGACCGCGTACTGCCGCGGCAGTTCCAGCCCGGCGAAGCAGCGCCCGTTGGCCACCGTGTACGCCCCGAACGACGTGCCCACCAGCCGATCGCCGGCCGCCGGCCGAACGCCGGCCGCGCCGTGCGCCGACGCGTCGGGATGGAACCGGTCCTTCTCGTAGAGGGTCGGCCCGAAGACCGCGCCGGCGTACCGGTCGCCCTCGCCGCTCGCCGGGTAGAACGACGGGTACGCCCACGGCGCGATGTTCCACGCGGACGCGTCGACGGTGACCGCCGGTGTGTGGTTGTCCGCATGCACGTCAAGGACCTCGGTGACCAGGAACGCGCTGTCCAGCACGAGCGCGGCACCCGGCTCGAACCAGCAGCGCGGCCGCGGCCCGGTGGCCAGCTCGATGGCGCCCGCCACCGTCGCGAGTGCCTTGCCCAGCGCGGCCGGATCCCGCGACAGCCGGAGGAACCCGCCACCGAGATTGATCTCGTCGACCGTGCCGAACAGCTCGGCGGCGAGCAGCGCGTACCGGGTACGGAACTCCAGCGTCCGGGCGGTCGACTCGCCGGTGTGCACCCGCAGCCGGGAAAGCCTGGCCGGACCGCGGCGCAGCCGGTCGACCAGCGCCGGATCGAGCACGATGCCGAACCGGCTGTTCGCGCCGCGACTGGTCGTCGAGCGCAGCGCATCCGGCATCGGTACCCGCAGCCGGACACCGATCCGGTCCGCCGTACCCGGGCGCAGGACCTGGTCCAGCTGGGTCGGTGACTGCGCGTCGAAGAGCACGCCGGCCTCGGCCAGCCGTGCCGTGTCGCCGGCCCGGAAGCCCGGCCCGGTGGCGGATATCTGCCGGAAGCCGGCCCGCTGCGCGGCGCGCAGCTCGCCCGGGCTGGCCACGTCGGCGGAGAGCCCGGCGCCGGCGAGTACGCGAAGGATCGCCACCGTACGGCAGGCCTTGACCGCAGCGCTGAGGCCGAGGCCGTACTCGCCGACGAGCCGGCGTACCCGGTCCACCTGTGCCCGCAACCGGGGCAGGTCCCACAGGATGGCCGGGGTGTCCCGCAGCTCGCGGGCGGCGGCCAGGATGTGCGGCCCGGGCGGCTCGCTCGACGACTGGAACGCATCGCCCGCGGAGTCCCAGGAGTCCTCGACGCACAGCGCCGCCCGCAGCTCGGCAAGGCCGCTGGCGTAGCCGGCCCAGCCGGCGGTCAGGGCCGCCACCCCGAGCCGGTGGCCAGCGTCGGCCGCCGCCCGTTCGCGCACGCATCCGCCGGATCCGCGCCGAAGTCGGTGAAGTAGCACGGCCGGTCCATCGCCGCCCGGGTGTCGCTGACCGCGCGGAGCAGCTCGGCCATCCGCCCGTGCCGCGCGTACCCGAACGCCGCGGCGAGCCGTCCCATCGCGACCGGGCCGGCGCCCTCGAACGTGATTTCGTTGACCCCGAGCCGCAGCGCCGGTCCGGGCAGGCCGGGCAGGTCCAGCTGGACGTTGACCCGGACCCCGGCGTGGTAGAGCGTCTCGGCCAGCGTGTCGGTGCGCTCGGCGTCGCCGGCCCGTACCCAGACCTGGTGGGTCTGCGTCGCCTGCCCGCCGGTCGCGGTGTCGAACCCGTCGGCGGTGAGCGCGGCCTCGAAGACCCGGGCGTTGTCCAGCACGCGTTGGGCGTACCCGGGTCCGAAGTGTTCGAACTCCACCGCGGCCAGGCCGAGCGCGATCGTCTCGGCGAAGTGGTGGCTGCTCAACAACGTGAACTGCGCGTCGTGCAGGCGCTCCGCGAGGTCCGCCCGCCGGGTGAACAGCACACCCTTGTGCGGCCCGGGAAACGTCTTGTGGGTGGAGCCGCCGATCGCGTCCGCGCCGAGGTCGAGCGGGTTCGGCAGCGCGCCGCCGAGGACCAGGCCGAGGGTGTGGCTACAGTCCACATGCAACAGTGTCGACGGGCTGGTCTCCGCGACCGCCGCGGCCACCGCGGCGACATCCAACACGTGCCGGCTGTTCTGCAGGTCCAGATAGACCAGCGCGGGACGGTGGTCGGCCAGGACGGTACGCAGCTCCGCCTGGTCGACCACGCCGCGGGCGATGGACACCGTGGCGGAGCTGAAGCCCAGCCGGCGGGCCACCGATGTGGTGGCGTAGTGGCCGCCGGACTGCTGGCTGATCGACACGACCATCCCACCGGGCGGGCCACCCAGACCCGACATCGCGATGAGCATCGCGCTCATCCCGGAAATCGGCCGGAGGTTGACGTGGCTCGCCCGGGCCAACCGTTGCAGGCTCGGTAACGCGATGTCGGTTTCGAAATGACATGCCGGCTGGCCGCCGCGGAACTGCCAGAAGCCCGGATCCAGCGCCTCGTTGAAGAAGTACCGGTTGTAGAAGTCGGACCGCAGCGCGGTTGCGGCCAGCGGCGAGAGCCTGGTCTCGCTGGGCACCAGGTTGATCGCGGAGCTGGACATCGCGTGCGCCTGCACCAGCCGGGCCAGCAGCACCCGGATCAGGTCGACGTCCGGCGGACCGCTGGTCAGCACGGGAAAGCCACGCTCCACACCCGGAAACGTATGGCGCACCGGCATCGTACGGACAGAGCACGCCGGGTACTCAGCGGCGCCGGGCACCCGGCCGGGTGCCTACGCCGTCGCACGGAACTCGAACATCGGTAGCCCGCACAGCATCCGGGCGATGAACTCGTACAGCGCCTCGGTGGTCGGTGCCATCACCCGCGCGGCGCGGGCATCGCGGAACCGCCGCTCGATGCCGAGGTCCTTGCGGAACGCCGCGCCACCGCACACACTCATCGCCCGATCGGTCACCTCGACCGCGGTCTCCGCCGCGGCCGCCTTCGCTTCCAGCGGGCGGACGACCGCCCCGGGCGCCCGGGTGTCGACCGCGGTCGCGGCGGACTCCAGAAGTGTGCGGGTACGGTCGATGTCCACCCGCATCCGGCCCAGTGCCGAGCGGGCCAGCGGCTGGTCGGCCAGCGTCACGCCGAGATGCTCCAACCGGGTCGAGGTCAGATGCCGGATCGTCACCTCCATGACGGACTCCATCAGACCGATCGAGAACGCCGCACTCATGGTGAGGAACCACGGCAACACCGTGCCCATCGCCATCTCGAACCCGGCACCGTCGGTGCCGAGACAATGCTCGGCGGGCACCTGTACCCCGGAAGCGGTTATCGGCGAGGAGCCGTTGCCCCGCAGGCCGAGGCCGTCGAAGCGGGGTGGCTCCGACAGCCCGGGGGTAGCGGCCGGCACGAACCAGAGCGTCGTCGTGCCAGCCCCGTCGGCGGGCAGCGTCGACCAGACATAGCTGTCCGCCTCACCCGCCGCGGTGATCCAGCTCTTCGGCCCATCGAGTACGGCGTGCTCGCCGTCGCGGGCCGCGCGGCATTCCGACACCCAGAAATGGCTACGGGTACCCGGTTCGGAGAACGCGATCGTACTGAGGTGCTCGCCGGACGCGATGCTGCGCCGGACCCGGGCCGGTGCGTGCTTGTCCAGCACCGTGCAGGCCGCGTAGTGCATGACGAGCACCATCGCGGTCGACCCGCACGCGCGGGCGACCCGCTCGACAACCGCGCAGGCGGTACGCAGATCCGCACCGCCGCCGCCGCAGTCTGTACCCATCGTGAGACCGAGGACGCCCGCGCGGGCGAGCGCATCCACCCCCTCCCGGGGGAACTTTCCCTCGCTGTCGACCACCCGCGCGGCCGGTGCGATGACATCGGAGACGGCCCGATCCACCCCGTCGAGGAGCGCGTCGCCCATCAGGCCCCGTTACCCGGTGACAGCTTCTCGGCCAGCAGGTCGTACATCTTCTGCAGCGACGCCACGTTCGCGAGCTCGGACTCGTCCAGCT
>DASRRF010000533.1:0-4029 GCA_035695905.1 Micromonosporaceae bacterium
AGTGAGTGTTAGTCCGCGCCGGCTCCGCCGGCCCGAACCACTTCGCCACGCGGCAGGGATAGCTGGAACGGCACCTCGGCATGCGCGCCGCCCTGCAGCCGGTGCCCGCCCGGACCCGCCCCGTCGAACTCCTCCTCGGTCATCGCCTGCAGCGCGTTGAACGCCATCGCCAGCAGCGCGATGGCGGTGAGCAGCGTGATGGGTACGACCAGGAGCATCGGGCTGAGTCCGGAGACAGCCCCGCCGCCGTCCGGGTCGAGCCGCACCCGCAGCGCGGCCATGCCGGCGTAGTGCATGCCGACCGCGCCAACCGCCATGATCGAAGCGGCCGCGACGATCGGCCACCAGCTCCGGATGGTCGCCGCGAACCCCAGGGCGACCGTGCTCGCCACGACCGCGATCAGCACGGTGGCACCGGCCAGCCGCGGGACGTACTCGATCGTGCCGTTGACCCGCAGCGCGGACATCCCCGCGAAGTGCATCGCGGCCATCCCGCAGCCGGCGACCGGGCCGCCCAGCAACAGCTTGTAGAGCCGGCGTTTGCCGAGGCAGACGATGAACAGGCCGGTCCCTACCGCGAACACGGCGATGACCAGGCTGGCCACGGTGAGTATCGGGTCGTACCGCACCGGGCTGGCCGGTACGTCGAAGCCGAGCATGGCCATGAAATGCATCAGCCACAGTCCGGCGCCGCCGATCGCGACCGCGGCCATGATCAGCCAACGGACCCGCCGGCCGCGCAGCCGGGCCCGGCGCGCCCGAGCGGTGCACAACAGCCCGAGCAGCGATCCGAGGAACGCCATCAGGAACGCAACAACCGGGTTGAACCACCCGAACGCGAAATGGTGAAGCTCAGCCATGGCCCATTGACACATCGCACTACCTTGCGGGGTCGCACAATATGTCCGTGATGATCATGGTCGGTAGTACCTGTCTACGCCAGCGGCGAACGACCTGGAAATGCGCGCCACTGTCCGGGCACGATCGGCGCCATGAAGCTGCTCATTCTCGGCGGTACGGTGTTCCTCGGCCGGGCCACCGCCGTACACGCGCTCACGGCGGGGCACGACGTCACCTGCGCGGCGCGCGGCGAGTCCGGCGCCGCACCGGCAGGGGTCACCTGGGTCGGCATCGACCGGGATGAACCGGACGGCCTCGCGCCGTTGGGGGACAGCGAGTTCGATGCGGTCATCGATGTGACCCGGCGCCCGAGCCACGCCCGCAGGGCGGTGGAGGCGCTCGCCGACCGCACCGGCCACTGGACCTTCGTATCCACCGGTTCGGTCTATGCCGACGACGCCACCCCGGGCCAGCGGGCCGACTCCGCACCGGTCATGGCCGCGGCGCCCGTCGGGGTCGACGACCCAGATGCCGATCCCGCCGCTTACGGTCCGTGCAAAGTGGCGTGTGAGGAAGTGGTACGCGCTGCCGTCGGCCCTCGGCGCAGCTTCATCTGCCGGGCCGGGTTGATCGTCGGGCCGGAGGATCCGAGCGGCCGCTTCGCCTACTGGGTGGAGCGCCTCGCCCGGGGCGGCACGGTACTGGCGCCCGGCCAGCCGGACGACGCGGTCCAGTTCGTCGACGTCCGGGATCTGGCCGGCTGGCTGGTACACGCCGCGCAGGTCGGCCTGTCCGGCGTGTACGACGGGATCGGCGCGCCGATGAGCCGGGCGGACCTGCTGGACGGGGTGGCCAGAGGCCTCGGCACCGAGCCGACCCTGACCTGGGTGAACCAGGAGTTCCTTACCAGCCACGGGGTGCAACCGTGGTCCGGCGAGCGCTCGCTGCCGATGTGGCTGCCACTGCCCGAGTACGCCGGTTTCCTGACCAGGGACGCCGGACCGGCACTCGGGGCTGGACTGGTCACCCGAGACATCGCGGAGACCGCCCGGGACACCCTTTCCTGGGTACGCAGCACCGCCACCGACCGGCGCCGGCCCGGGCTGACCGCCGACGAGGAAGCCGAACTCCTGGCCGAGTTCGCCGGGCAGTAGAACGCCCGCCCGGGCCGCCGCGACTTTCTGCAAGTCGCGGCATCCGGGGCGGCACGAGGCCGCGACTTCCCGGAAGTTGCGGTGCGGGCGGGCGCCGTCGATCGTGCCCGGCCGCCCCCGATCATGTCCGGGCATGACCGGAGAGGTAGCGGCGCGCGCCGTCCGGATGACCGGAACCACCCCACGGCGTCCGCGGGTGACCGCGAGGGTCGAGTTCGGCATTTCGCCGATCCGCCAGCCCGACCCGGGCGTAGTTTCTACGACAGACCCGAGAGTTGCGGTTGACGATGGGCCGCGATGAAAGTAAGTTTCATCCGTGGCGAAGAAGACGAAGGTTTCCGCGAGCCGAGAACCGGGCGGGCTGATTGTGCATATCAGCGGCCTGCTTCCCTCGCTGTCGCCGGCCGAGCAGCGGGTTGGCCGTCTTGTGGTGGCCGACCCCGCGGACGCCGCCCGGCGTACGATCACCGATCTCGCCACGTCCGCGCAGACCTCGGAGGCCACGGTCATCCGGTTCTGCCGCTCGGTCGGCATGGAGGGCTATCCGCAGTTGCGCATCCGGCTGGCGGCTGAGGCGGCCCGCCGGGTGGAACCACCGGACGCGCGGGTGGTCGGCGGCGACATCCCACCCGGCGCGGACATGGCGCAAATCATCGCGACCATCGCGTTCAACGATGCGCGCGCCGTCGAGGAGACCGCCGAGCAGCTGGATCCGGCGGTCTGCGACAAGGTTGTCGAGGCGATTAGCGCGGCCAGCCGGGTCGACATCTACGGCGCCGGTGCCAGCGGTTTCGTCGCCTCCGACTTTCTGCAGAAACTGCACCGGATCGGCCGTACCGCGTTTTCCTGGGCGGATGTGCACACCGCGCTCGCGTCCGCGGCGCTGCTCGGCCGGGGTGACGTCGCGATCGGCATCTCGCACACCGGCACCACATCCGACGTCGTCGAGATCCTGGAGGTGGCGCGCGGCCGGGGCGCCACCACGGTGGCTCTGACGAACTTCCCGCGTTCACCGATTACCGACGTCGCCGACCACGTGCTGACCACGGCGGCCCGCGAGACGACGTACCGCTCCGGCGCGATGGCCAGCCGGCTGGCCCAGCTGACCGTCGTCGACTGCCTGTTCGTCGGGGTGGCCGCCCGCAACCGCGCGAAGGCGCGACGCGCGCTGGAGGTGACGGCGGAGGCGGTCCAGAGTCACCGGCTGGGTCAGGCGCGGAGACGGGCATGACCGCCGAACGAGTCGGACCAGCGACCCCGCGCCCGGACACTGCCGCCGCGGGGTCTGCGTACCCGTCGGTGGTTCTGGTGGGCTCGCCGACCGAGCGGCGCAACCCACGGAGCCGTGACCTGGACCTGATGTCCAGCCGGGACGTGCTGCGCGTGATCAATGAGGAGGACCGCGAGGTACCGATCGCGGTCGGCAAGGTGCTTGACGCGATCGCGGCCGCGGTCGAGCTCGCGGTGCCGGCGCTGCATGCCGGTCGGAGCGTGCACTACTTCGGCGCCGGGACGTCGGGCCGGCTCGCGGTGCTCGACGCGGTGGAGCTCGCGCCGACCTACAACGCGCCGGAAGAGTGGTTCTGCGCGCATCTGGCCGGCGGCCGAGAGGCCATGTGGCGGGCCGTCGAGGACGCTGAGGACGACGAGCCGGCCGGGGCACGGGAGGCTGCCGCGTGCGTACACGCCGGTGACGTCGCGGTCGGCATCGCGGCCAGCGGCCGCACCCCGTACGTTCTTGGCGCCCTGCGTACGGCGGCCCGGCTCGGCGCGCCCACGGTGCTGATTTCCGGGGATCCGCACGCCCACGCATCCGCCGAGGTGGATGTGTTCATCGGCGTGGACACCGGACCCGAGGTGGTCACCGGCTCGACCCGGATGAAGGCCGCAACCGCGCAGAAGCTGGTGCTCAACGCGTTCAGCTCGACGCTCATGATTCGCCTGGGCAAGGTGTATTCGAACTTGATGGTGGATGTGCAGGCGACGAACGAAAAACTGCGCCACCGCGCGGTGCGCCTCGTCGCAGCCGCCGCGG
>DASRRF010000534.1:0-5661 GCA_035695905.1 Micromonosporaceae bacterium
TGGATGCTGTCAGCCGGTGGGCGCCGGCGCGGGAGAGGGCGGCGCCGGGGTGGGTGGCGTCGGCACGGCGTTCGGCTCCGGGGTGATCCGGGCGTCCGTCGTGGGCGAGGTCACCGGGCCGGCGTCGGCCGGGCTGGGCGCGGCGGAGGCGGACGGGGGTACGTCGATTGCCCCGTCGGATGGTGGACGGACCACGTCGGTCTGCTCCGGCAACGGCGGCAGGAAGACCGCCCGGTCGAGCCGCCGTACCTCCGGAGCGGGGTCGACCGCGCGTACCTCGGGACGGGCCGCGATCCGCTGCAGCCCGCCCGGGGTGGCCCGGACCACCGCGGCGTACACGCACGAGCAGCGTTCCCGGTACGCGGTCGCCTCGGCCGTAGCGACCTGCGCGCCGGAGGTGTAGACCGCGCGCAGCTGCCGCTCGCGTTCGCCGTCGCCGGTCAGCCGGCCGACCAGCCGCTGGTACTCGCTCGCCTCGGCCGCCTTGCGGGTCGCCACGTCGGCCATCCCGGAGACGATGTCGCCGGGCACGTGGAACGCCGGGATACGGACGATCTCGGTCTGCGTGTCCGGCAGCGGTACCCGGGCGAAAACCTGGGCCAGTGTCACCCCGCCGAGCACCGGGGTGAGCCGGTCCGGCGCCAGGTACGCGGTGAGCGTGACTAGCGCGTAGGTCTCGGTCGGCGTCGGCCCGGCCACCGGGGCGGCCACCAGCGCCGCCAGCTCCCGCCGGCTGGCCTGCACGTACGCCGGTACGGACTGCCCCTGTACGACGCCGACCTGCACGGTCTGACCGAGCGTCGGGTCGCTGGTCGGCCGGCGCTGGGTACCCCACACCGCGGCGACCAGCACCCCGGTGACCGCGATGATCGCGACGACGGTCAGCAGCCGCATCCGGGTGGCGCCGCGGCCGAGCCGGTACATGGCGCGTCCGAGCGGTGGCAGTACCTTCTGGTCCAGCCGGCGCAGCAGGCCTCTACTCACAAAATCTTCCTTCAGGTGGTGTTGCGCAGGACCGCCAACGCGTGCGCCAGGTCGTCAGGGTAGTCGCTGACAAAATGGACTTCTTCCCCGGTGGTCGGATGCGCGAAACTGAGCGCCCGGGCGTGCAGCCATTGCCGGTTCAGCCCCAGCCGGGCCGCCAGCGTCGGGTCCGCGCCGTAGGTCAGGTCGCCGACGCAGGGGTGCCGCAGCGCCGAGAAGTGCACCCGGATCTGGTGCGTACGACCGGTCTCCAGCCGTACGTCCACCAGGCTCGCCGCGGGGAACGCCTCCAGCGTGTCGTAGTGCGTCACGCTGGGCCGGCCACCGGAGACCACGGCCCACCGGTAGTCGTGCGTCGGGTGCCGATCGATCGGCGCATCCACCGTGCCGCGCAACGGGTCGAGGTGGCCCTGCACCACGGCGTGGTAGCGCTTGTCCACCTCGCGCGCCTTGAAGGCGCGCTTGAGCACGGTGTACGCCAGTTCGCTCTTGGCCACCACCATCAGGCCGGTGGTGCCGACATCCAGCCGGTGTACCACGCCCTGCCGCTCGGCCGCGCCGCTGGTCGACACCCGGTCGCCCATCGCGGCCAGCCCGCCGGTCACGGTCGGCCCGGTCCACCCCGGACTCGGGTGGGCGGCCACCCCGACCGGCTTGTCGACCACCACAAAGTCATCGTCGCGGTAGATCACCTTTAGCCCCGGCACGGGTTCCGGCGCGACAGTGTCCACAGTGGACAGCGTGGGGAGGGTCACCTCCAGCCAGGCGCCGGCACTGACCTTCTCGGACTTCGGCCGGGCAACGCCGTCCACGAGCACATCTCCGGCCTCGATCACCCCGGCCGCGGCCGTCCGGGAGAGTCCGAAGAGGCGGGAGATCGCCTGATCCAGCCGTACCCCGTCAAGACCATCGGGTACGGGCAGCGACCGCCGGTCAGGCCCCATCACGGCCCGGAGCCCGGCTGCCGTCCCGGCGGCGTCCGGTCATCTCCAGCAGGATCGCCAACGCGACACCGACGGACAGCGCGCTGTCCGCGAGGTTGAACACCGGGAACCCGGCGCCGTGGGGGTCGAACACGCTGATGAAGTCGACCACCCAGCCGACGAACGGCCCGGGTGCCCGGAAGATCCGGTCGGTCAGGTTGCCGAGCGCACCGCCCAACACCAACCCCAGAGCAACTGCCCAGGGTACGGAGCGCAGCCGGCGAGCCATCCAGCCGATCCACACCACCACGGCGAGCGTGATCGCCGGAAACACGAACGTGTGATCCCGGCCGAGGCTGAACGCCGCACCGCTGTTGCGGGTGAGCACGAGGTACACCGCACCGCCGAGCAGGCGTACCGGCTCCCGGTCGGACAGCTGCGCCACCGCCAGGTACTTGCTCACCTGGTCCAGGGCGAGCGCGCACAGCGCGGCCACCATCAGCACGACCAGCGCCTGCCGGGAGTATGCCGGGGGCCGCGGTGCTACCGCGGTCACCTCGGACGGGGTGTTCAGCGTCGCTCCTCCAGCTGCTTGCACGTGACACACAGGGTGGCGGACGGGAAGGCGGCCAGCCGCTCGACCGGGATCGGGTTCCCGCACCGCTCGCACCAGCCGTACCGGCCGTCGTCGAGGCGCTCCAGCGCGCGCTCCACCTGCGTGATGCGCTCCAGGATGCCGTTCGCCAGGGAGATCTCCTGCTCCCGTTCGAACGTCTTGGTACCCGTGTACGCCTGGTCGTCGCCGGCCGAGTCGGTCAGCCGGTCGCGCTGTATCTCGGCGATCTCGGCGAGGGTCTGGTCGTACTCCTCCCGAAGCTCGTCCCGGCGCCCCGCCAGCGCGGCCCGGATCTTCTCCGTCTCCGCCGGCGTACGCGTGGTCTTGGCCGGCACGGGCTTCGCAGCGCTGCGGCTCGCGGCGGTCTTGGTGTCGGCTGGCTTCGCCATCGTCGCTCCCTTGGCCGCGTTGTCCGCGGCGATCGGCGGTGCCTGGGCTGAATTGTGTGAAGGCGTACCGGAGGCGCGCTGCGCCCGGCGCCGGTTCGCCTTCGCCGCAACGCCCCCCGGCGCCGCGACTGCCGTACGCCCGGCCGGCGCCGTCGTACGCGGCGAGGCGGAGCCGGACGTCGATGTCCGCTCCGTCGCCGAAGCTGTGGCCCTCGAAGCTGGGGCTTTGGCCGGGGTGGCTTTGGCCGGGGTGGCCTTCGGTGCGGTGGCCGCCGGCATGGTGGCCCGCTTGGCCGGCGCCGCCTTGGCGGGCGCCTTCGCCGGTACCGGTCGCGCGGGAGCCTTCGCGGCGGTTGCCTTGGCCGTGGGTGCCTTCTTCGCCGGCATCTTCTTCGCCGGGGCCTTCTTCACAGCGGCCTTCTTGACCACGGCGTTCTTCACCGGGGCCTTCACCGCGGCCTTCTTCACCGCCGGAGCCTTCTTGGCTGCGGCCTTGCGCGCGGCGGCGGCCTTGCTTGCCGCCGCTTTGGTTACCGCGGCTTTGGTTACCGCGGCCTTGGTCGGCTTCTGCGCGGCTACCTTCTGCGCGGGCGTGGCCTTCTGCGCGGGTGCGGCCTTCTGCGCGGGCGCCGCCTTCTGCGCTGGCGTGGCCTTCGCCGGGGCGGCCTTCCTGGCGGGTGCGGCCTTGCGGGCCGGTGTCGCTCGCTTCGCTGGGCTAGCCTTCTTCGCCGCGGTAGCCGAAGCGCTCCGGCCCGCCGCGGTCTTCCCCCTGACCGTGGCGCGCGAGGCGCTGTCTGCCCTCTTTGCGGCCCTGACGGGCGCGGTGGCCTTCGGTGCGGCCTTCCGCGCGACCTTAGTCCGCTCGGCCATTGCGTCCCCCACATGCAAAACGGGCGCGCGGCGGGGCGCCGCGCACTCCAGAGGGTGGCAAGAATACGGAACGTACGCGCGTCCGACAAACCTGCCACACCTAGTTGCCCGATTTAGGTGACGCGCCCGCGTATCTTGATGATTAACTATGTAGCTCGAGTCCGGTCTCGTCGAACCACCGGGCCAGCCGGCCGCGCCTGCTCACCGCCCGCAGCCGCCGCTCAGCCGCGTCGCGTACCGCGGCGGTGGCCACAATCAACAGGCTGTCGCCGACCCGCAGGCGGGTGTCCAGGCCCGGTACGAACCCGTTGCCGTCGCGCAGCACCAGAGTGACCACCGCACCGACCGGCAGCCTCAGCTCGTCCAGGTGCACCCCGGACAGTCGTGACCCGCTCGGCACGTCCAGCTGCAACAGGTCGGCGCCCATCCGCTCCAGCGGCGCAGTCTCCACGGTCAGCTCGGTCGCCTCGGCCGGCGCGTTCACCCGCAGCGCCCGGGCCACCGGCGGCAGCAGCGTGGCTTGTACCGCGGTGAAGACCACGACCAGTACGAAGACCGCGTCGAAGAGCGCCTCGGCGCCGGGCAGCCGTACCGACAGCGGGATCGTCGCCAGCACGATGGGTACCGCACCGCGCAGCCCGGTCCACGAGTAGAAGGCCTGATCCCGCCAGCCGACCCGGAACGGAGCCGCGCTGACCAGTACCGCCAGCGGCCGGGCGAGCAGCACCAGGGCCAGCCCGACGACGAGCGCCGGCAGCACCGCGCCGCCGAGCCGGGCCGGCGAGGCGAGCAGGCCCAGCAGTACGAACAGGCCGATCTGCGCCAGCCAGGCCAGGCCGTCGGCGAACCCGCGGATCGCCTGCCGGTGTGGTACGCGGGCGTTGCCGAGTACCACACCGGCCACGTAGACCGCGAGGAACCCGGAGGCGTGCAGGACCGCGCCGGCCGCGTACGCCAGTACGGTCAACCCGATCGTGGCGATCGGGTACAGGCCCGCGGCGGGTAGCGCGGCCCGGCGTAGCACCCAGGCACCCAACCAGCCGACGGACGCTCCGAGTACGGCGCCGGCCGCCAGCTCGTACGCGATCAGCAACAACTCCTGCCACCACGGATGCCCGCCCAGCCCATCGGTGGACAGCAGGACGACCAGCAGCACGGCCGGCGCGTCGTTCATGCCCGACTCCGCCTCCAGCGTGGCCACCAGCCGGGGTCGCAGCCTGAGCCGGCGCAGCGTGGAGAAGACCGCCGCCGCGTCGGTCGAGGAGAGCACCGCACCGTACAGCAGGGCCAGCCGCCAGTCCACACCGAGCAGGTAGTGCACGGCCGCGCCGACGACGGCGACGCTGACCGCGACGCCGACCGTAGCCAGCGTGCTGGCCACACCGAGGACCGGGCGCAGCGCGGGCCACCGCGAGGCCAGGCCGCCCTCCGCGATGATCAGGACCAGCGCGCACATGCCGAGCGTGCGGGTCAGCGTCGCGTCATCGAACCGGATACCGAGCCCGGCCTCGCCGATCGCCACCCCGAAGGCGAGATAGAACAGCAGGCTGGGTACGCCGAGCCGGGTCGACAGCCGGACCGCGGCCACCGAAATCAACAGCACCGCCGCGGCCAGCAGCAGCGCGATATCGACATGGCCGCTCACCCTGTTTCCTGGTTCGCTCGCTCGCGCGGCGCTTCGGGCGCCGCCTTCCCTCGCCGCCCCGAAACCCCGACTGCGTCGGCGGGGCGGCTCAGTCCAGGCGGCGCCGCGCCAGCTCGCTCGCTCACCGTGGCCCGTCGCGTAGGGCGCGTACCCGCTCGGCGAGGTCGCCGGGCGGATCGTCGACCGCGAAAAGCTTGTCCCGGCTGGCCGCTCCGGAGCGCAGCACAACGGCGC
>DASRRF010000535.1:0-6366 GCA_035695905.1 Micromonosporaceae bacterium
CGATGCCGGCATAGGTCACCATGCCCATCCGGACCGGTGCCTCGTACTCTTCCCGCTCCTCGATGGTGGGGTGGCTGGCGTCGATGTCGGCCAGGCTGGCGAACCGCTGTACCCGCATCCGTTGCAGGTCGCCGTAGGGCATCGGGTGCCGGACCAGCGCGACGCGCAGCCCGGCGTCCAGCAGGATCTGCCCGACCCGCCGGCTGGTCTGGCTCTTCCCGCAGCCGGTGCGTACCGCGCACACCGCGACCACCGGCTTGGTGCTGCGCAGCATGGTGGCCTTCGGCCCGATCAGCCGGAAGTCGGCCCCGCAGCTCAGCACGAGCGATGCCTTGTGCATGACGTCCACATGGGACAGATCCGAGTACGCGAGCACGACCTCGTCGATCGACTCGCGGGCGATCAGGTCGGACAACCGGTCCTCGCCGACGATCGGGATCCCGTCCGGGTACCCTGGCCCGGCCAGTGACGGCGGGTACGTACGGTCCTCGATGCCCGGGATCTGCGCCGCGGTGAACGCGACGACCCGGGTCGACCCGTCACCGCGGAACACGGTGTTGAAGTCGTGGAAGTCGCGCCCACCGGCGCCCATGATCACTACTCGACGCATGTCATTCCCTTTCTTGGCCAAGCTTCTTGCGCTCCACCGCGATCACCTCGGCCAGCGCGGCATCCAGGTCGGCCGGCAGCCGAAGCTCGTCGCCGTGTTCGGCGACCGACTCGGCGACGCCGGCGGCGACCAGGTGCGCACCGTGCCGGGCGGCCGCGTACTTCATCCCGAGGAACACCGGGATGCCGAGTAGGAGCAGCAGGAATCCCTTGTAGACAACCTCGTAGCCGGAACCGGCCACCGTCCAGATCGCGTACGCCAGCGCGAACGCGGCGATGGTGGCGTGCCCGGCCAACCGCTTCACCTCGAACCTGGCCCGGTCGGTGATGAGCAGCAGCAACTGCGCCGCGGCCGAGAACACGTACGGGATCAGCGTGGTGAGGGTGGCCAGCAGGATGACGAAGGTGAACTGGTCGACCAGGCTGGCGTTGTAGTTGAACACGGCCAGCGCGGTGATCAGCACGCTGGACACCACCAGGCCGACGACCGGTGCGCCGGAGCGCGTGGTCCGGGCGAAGACCTTCGGGAAGAGGTTGTCCCGGGCGGCGGCCATCGGCACCTGCCCTTGCAACAGGATCCATCCGTTCAGGCAGCCGAACGCGCTCACCACGGCGGCGGCGGCGATCAGCGGGCCGGCCCATCCGCCGAATGCGGAGTCCGCCGCGTCGGCGAACGGCGCGCCCGAGTCGGCCAGCGTCGCGGCCGGCAGGATGCCCATCACCGCGACCGTGCCGAGGATGTAGACCAGCGCGGTGACCGCGGTGCCGATGATGGTCGCCCGCGGGATCGTACGCCTGGGGTTGGCCACATCCTCTGCTGGTACGGTGGCGGACTCGACCCCGATGAACGACCACAGGGTCAGCGCGGCGACCGCGGTCAGCGCGCCGAAGCCGCTGTGGCCGCTGGTGTTGAAGCCGCCGAAGTTGTCCGCGCTGATGAAGAAGACGCCGACCAGCGCGAGGGCGAGCAGCGGGACGAACTTGAGTACCGTGGTGACCAGTTGCATCACCCCGCCCTGGCGTACGCCGAGCACGTTGACGAAGGTGAGTAGCCAGACTGCGCCGATCGCGACCGCGGCGGCCAGCACCCGGTTGTCGTTGAGGGCGTCGAATGCCTTGAAGTAGCCGAGGTAGCTGACGAACGCCACGGCGATGGCGGCGTTACCGACCCAGGCCGCGATCCAGTACCCCCATGCGGTGAGGAACCCGATGAAGTCGCCGAACGCCCGCCGGGAGTACGCGTACGGCCCGCCGGTGTGCGGGAAGGCCCGGCCCAACTGCGCGAAGACCAGTGCCAGCAGCATCGCGCCGGCCGCGGTGAACAGCCATCCGAGGATGCTGATCCCGCCGTAGCCGGCCAGCGCGCTGGGCAGCAGGAAGATGCCTGAGCCGATCATGTTGCCGACGACCAGCGCGGTAGCCAGCCACATGCCGAGGCCGCGGCGGCCCGGAACACCCGCGGCAATGTCCTGTGTGGACATGTCACACTCCAACCCGAGAGCCCGGCGACTCACGTCGTCGGGCGAACGACGAGATCATCTGCCTCGAACGTATGACCGGGCGGGTCGGTCGGTTAGGTACCAAAGTCCCGTCTCACCGGGACAGTGGGACTCGCTCTGCGGTGGTGGCCGCCTGGATGTCCTTGGCGGCGGTGTCGAGCAAACAGTGACCGAGGGCGGCGAGCGCCCGGGCCACGGCGATCTCGTCGCCGTACTCCGGCACATCCGGATCGCCGTTCAGTGTGGCGCGCCCGGTGCCGATCACGTGGTCGCCGATGTCGTCGCGCAGCTCGGCCTCGGCGTAGGTACGCCCGTCCTCCTCTGCGACCGTCACATCGACCACCCAGCGGTTGATGACTCTCATCGTGGGCCTCCCTTCGACTCCACGTTCGACCGCGGTCGGTCGAGGGGGAAGAGGCGATGGGGCCGCGCCGCCGGGACCTTCGTCCCTGGCGCCGGCGATGCCGCGTGGGCGACCGTCAAGGCATGCCTTGCAGCCCCTGGTTCCGGTGAGCCCGCCGTGGTGTGGCAGGGCGGGTCGACCCTGGCGGCGCCGGCGCAGTCCGGGCTGACCGGCGCGGAGGCGGCCCGGCGGCTCGCGGCGTACGGCCCGAACGCGTTGCCACCCGAACCCCGACCCTCGATGGTCCTGCTCCTGTTGCGCCAGCTGACCCACTTCTTCGCGGTGTTGCTGTGGGCGGCCGCGGGTCTGGCGGTGGCCGCCGGCATGCCGCAGCTGGGCATCGCCATCGTGGTCGTCATCGCGGTCAACGGTGGCTTCGCGTTCTTCCAGGAGTACCGCGCCGATCAGGCCGTGGACAAGCTACGTGACCTGTTGCCCACCTTCGCCGTGGTACGCCGGGACGGGCGGCGCCAGGAGGTACCGGTAGCCGGGCTGGTGCCCGGGGACGTCGTGTTGCTGGAGGCGGGCGATCGGATCAGCGCCGACCTGAGTACGGACGCCGCCACGGCGCTGGCGGTCGACGAGTCGCTGCTGACCGGGGAGAGCGTGCCCCGGCGGGTGGATCCGGGCCAGCCGCTGTACGCCGGCACGTTCGTGGTGGAGGGCTCGGCCGAGGCGGTGGTCACCAAGACCGGTCAGCAGACCCGGCTGGCCGGCATCGCCGCGCTCACCCGGCAGGTACGGCGCCCGCCCGGTCCGCTCGCGGTACGCCTGCACCGGGTGGTCAGCGTGGTCGCCTTCACCGCCGTCGGCGCCGGCACTGTCCTATTTGGACTGTCCATTGTCCTCGGACTGAGTCCGGTCCAGGGTTTCCTGTTCGCGCTCGGGGTGACCGTCGCGCTCGTCCCGGAGGGGCTTCTGCCGACCGTCACGCTCGCGCTCGCGTACGGCGCACGCAGCATGGCCGGCCGAAACGCGTTGGTCCGGCGGCTGGAGGCGGTCGAGACGCTGGGTTCGGTGACGTTCATCTGCACCGACAAGACCGGCACGCTGACCCGCAACGAGATGACCGCGGTCGAGGTGTGGACGCCGGCCGGCACCGCGACCGTACGCGGCCAGGGGTACCAGCCGGAGGGCGAGATCATTGGTACCGACCGGGTCCGCGGTGGGGTCGCCGAGCTGGCCTACTCCGCGGTGCGGGCCTCCACCGGGCGGCTGGTGCTGCGCGACGGGCAGTGGCGCCGGCTCGGCGACCCGATGGAGGCGGCCCTCTACGCGCTGGGCCGCCGGGCCGGAATCGATCTGGAGGCGCGGTTCCTGGCCGAGCCGACCGCGCTGCGCCTCCCGTTCGATCCGCGCCGGCTGCGCTCGTCCGCGATCGCCGGCAACGCGTTGCACGTCAAGGGCGCGCCGGAACGGGTGCTTGCGGTGTGCGCGGTGGCCGACGACACGCGCCGTACCGCGGCCGCGGTGGCCCAGGACATGGCCCATCGCGGGTTGCGGGTGCTGGCCGTTGCGCGCGGCCCCGCCGTACCCGCGGCGCAGATGCCCGATGCGACCGGGCTGGAGCTGCTCGGCGTGGTCGGCCTGCTCGATCCGCCCAGAGCCGAGGCGGCCGGCGCGGTTGCCGCCTGCCGACGCGCACACATCGGCCTCGCGGTGGTGACCGGGGACCATCCGGGCACCGCCCTGGCCGTCGCCCGCCAGGTCGGGCTCGCCGGGCCCGATGCCGTGGTGCTGACCGGGTCCGACCTGCCCGACGACGATGCGGCGCTCGGCGAGCTGATCGACCACGACGGCATGGTGCTGGCCCGGGTGACGCCGGAGCAGAAGCTGCGCATCGCCCGTATCCTGCAGGCCCGCGGCCACATCGTCGCGATGACCGGCGACGGGGTCAACGACGCGCCGGCCCTGCGGGATGCGGATATCGGCATCGCGATGGGCGCCACCGGCAGCGATGTCGCCCGGGAGGCCGCCGATCTGGTGCTGCTCGACGACAATTTCGCCACTATCGTTGCCGCGGTCGAGCAGGGCCGGGCGACGTTCGCCAACGTGCGCCGGTTCCTCACCTACCACCTGACCGACAACGTCGCCGAGCTGACGCCGTTCGTCGCGTGGGCGTTGACCGGTGGGTCGTTCCCGCTGGCCATCGGCGTCCTGCAGGTGCTCGCCCTGGACATCGGAACCGACCTGCTGCCCGCGCTCGCTCTCGGCGCCGAGCCGCCCAATCCCGCAACGCTGCACGGCCGCGCCCGGACCGGACAGCTCATCGACCGGCGCCTGGTCACCCGAGTCTTCGCCGTGCTGGGGCCGGCCGAGGTCCTCGGCTCGTTGCCGGCTTTCGCGGCGGTACTGCTCGGCGGCGGCTGGCGCTGGGGTGCCACTCCGTCCAGCGGTCTGCTCGCCACCGCCTCGGGTACCGCGTTCGCCGCCATCGTGCTCGCCCAGCTCGCCAACGCGTACGCCTGTCGCAGTGAGGCTCGGCCGGCGTTCCTGATCGACCCGCGCCGGAACCACCTGCTGCTGGGGGCCATCGCCGCCGAGCTCGGCCTGCTGGGTCTGTTCCTCGGGGTACCCGCGATCGCCAGGCTGCTCGGCGGTGCCTGGCCGCACCCGTACGGCTGGGCACTTGCCGCACTGGCCATCCCGGTTCTGCTCGCCGCCGACACGGTGTACAAATGGCGTCGCGGCGTACGGTTCCCGATCAGGAGCAGGGGAGGACGGCATGACCACGGTGCTGGACCGGCAGGCGGTCTATGACGAGCTGGAGCGGGTACGGGTCACCTTCCGGGGCCTGTCCACCACGTTGTCTACGGAGGATATGAGCCGACCCAGCAACGGGACCCGGTGGACCAACCGGCAGCTGTTCTACCACCTACTGTTCGGCTACATCGTGGTGGTCGTCCTGCTGCCGCTGGTCAAGCTACTCGCGATGCTGCCCCGCGGTGCGACGAAGCCGTTCGCGGCGGTGTTGGACTTCTCCACCCGGCCGTTCCACTTCATGAACTACATCGCGTCGGTGATCGGTCCCTGGATGTTCAGTACCGAGCGGATGGTACGGATGCTGGACCGGATCACCACGGGGCTGGCGCGCGGGCTGGCCGCTGAGACCGAGCCGGGACTGCAGCGCGGGATGCACTTCCCGACCCGGTGGGATCCGTTCTTCACCGACTTCATGACGGTCGGCGACCTCTACCACTACCCGACCCTGCACTTCGACTTCCACCAACGGCAGCTCAGCGCGTAGCGTCGCGGCGGCGGAGCAGCCGCAGGCCGAGCCCGGGCAGCGTGGCGATCGCCGTGCACGCGGTCAGCTCCAGGATGGTCAGCGGCTCGGTGCCGAGCAGTGTCCGCAGTGGAGCGACGAGCACGCCGGCCACCTGCAGTACGGCGGAGAGCAACACCGCAGCGCCGAGCGCCGGGTTGCCCGGCTCGCCCGGCCGCCGCCGGGCACGTACCGCCAGGGCGACACCGAGCTGGGCCAGGCCGAGCACGACGAACACCACCGACTGCCATGGCCGGTCCAGCCGGTACGCCAGCACGCCCGCGCCGAGTACCACGGCCGACATCAGTGCACCGGTGACGAGTACGGCGCGCAGCAAGCCGTCGCCGAGCACCGACTCCTGGGGCGACCGGGGTGGCCGGCGCATGATGCCCGGGTCGGCCGGCTCCGCGCCGAGCGCCACCCCCGGCACGCCATGGGTGAGCAGGTTGACCCAGAGGATCTGGGCGGGCAACAGCGGGATGGCCAACCCGACGAACGGGCCGAACAGCATCACGGCGATCTCGGCGAGCCCGCCGGACAGCCCGTACCGCAGGAACCGGCGGATGTTGTCGTAGATGCGGCGCCCCTCG
>DASRRF010000536.1:0-2180 GCA_035695905.1 Micromonosporaceae bacterium
GGGATCGAAGTCTGTATCGTGCTCGCGTGGCCGTACCCATTGATGTGCCCTTCTCTCCCGACCTGCACATGCGCCTGATGCTGAGCATTGACCGGGGTCAGAACGTGCAACAGGCCGTGCGGGCCGCGGTGCGCCCGGGCATGCGCGTGCTGGACGCCGGCACCGGCACCGGGCTGCTGGCGATGGTGGCTCTGCAGGCCGGCGCCGCGGAGGCGGTCGGGGTGGACCGGCACCACATCGACCTGGCGCGGGAGATCGCGGCGTGCAACGGGTACGCCGACCGGCTGACGCTGGTCGAGGCCGACCTCACCGCGCTGGAGTTGCCGGGAGTACCGCTGGAGCCGAAGTTCGACCTGCTGCTGGCGCTGATCCACACCAACAACCCGCTGCTCGACGAGGGCCGCTCGCGGCTGGTGTACGAGCTGCGCGACCGGTTCTGCGCCGACGACTGCACGATGGTTCCGAGCGCCCTGCGGTATTCGGCCACCGGGTGCGACCGGACCGACTGGGACCTGGGTACGGAGCTGCACGACGTGGACGACACCGCGCGGCTGCTAGAGGGCGTGTACGGGGTGGACTTCCAGCCGCTGGTCGACCGGGTCCGGCAGGGCGTGGCGATGGGCGCCTGCCGGCCGGCGTCCGCCACCGCGCCGCAGTGGCGTTCCCCGTCCACCATGGCCTCGCTTCGGTTCCCCCGTACGGCGGTGCGGATGCTGACCGAAACCAGCGAGTTCGTCACGTTCGACTACTCCGCCCCTAGGTTCCCCGGCTTCCCCGGCAAGGTGGAGCTGCAGGCCGTCGCGCCGGGCCGGGTCAGCGGGGTGATCTGGACCCAGGAGCTGCTCTACCTCGGCCATCCACTGTGGACAACCGAGGCGTTCAGTCCACTTGCGACACCCCGGATGGTGGCACCGGGGGAGCGGCTGCTGATCGAGACCGGCGACGAGTGGCGGGGCACCAACGTGGTGCGCTGTTATTCCCAGCCGATGTAGTCCTCCAGGAACGCCGCGGCGTACGCCGGCGAGGCGAGGATGCGCGCCAGCCGGGCCATCTGTACCCGGTGCAGGAACGGTGCGGCCGGCGTACCCAGGCCCGGGGTGTTGACCAGATCCATCATCCAGTGGACGAACTCCTGGATCCGCCAGATCCGCGGCAGCCGGTGGTCGGAGTACCCGTCCAGCCGCGAGCTGCTGCCGTCCCGGAACCGCTCGATCAGGCCCAGCGCCAGCTCCTCGGCGTCGGCGAGGGCGATGTTGAACCCCTTCCCGCCGACCGGTGGTACGACGTGCGCCGCGTCGCCGGCCAGGTACAGCGACCCGTACTGCATCGGCGCGCAGACCAGGCTGCGCATCCGGACCGTTCCGGTGGCCAGGATCGGCCCCTCGTGCAGAACCCACGGCTCGTCGACCGCCAGCCGGATCCGTACCTCCTTCCAGATCCGCTCGTCCGGCCAGTCCGCGGTGGTGTCGTCACGCGCGCACTGCAGGTAGAACCGGCTGATTTCAGGGGTACGGCGGACGTGCACGCACGAGCCGGACTCGTGGATCGAGTTGATCACGCAGTCGCTCGACGGCGGTGCCTGCGCGAGTACGGTCAACCAGGCGTACTCGTAGTCGTGCTGGTAGCCGGCCAGCTCCGCGGCCGGGATGGTGCGCCGGGCAACGCCGTACTCGCCGTCGCAGCCCACCACCACGTCGCAGGCGAACGTCTGCGGAGCGCGGCCGTCGGCGTACTCGACATGGATCTGTGGTCGTGGCCCACCGATGTCGGTGACCGCCCGCGCCGAGGTCTCGAAGCGCAGGTCGCCGCCGGCGCCGAGGAACACCTCGTTGAGGTCGCGGACCAGGAACTGCTGCGGGTAGATGTAGTGGGTACGGCCGCCGGAGACCGGGTTGTACGGGATCGGGTAGCGCCCGCCGGCCATCCGGAACTCGATCCGGTCCTCCACCACGCCGGCGCGCAACAGGCCACCGGCGAGGTCGTGCCGGCGGAGCAGCTGCACCACGCGATGCTCGACGGTGCCGCCGCGAGCGCGCTGCTCGGCGTACCCGCGGTCGCGCCGCTCGACCACGACGCAGTCCACCCCGGCGCGCTGCAGGAGGACCGCCACCAGCATGCCGGCCGGTCCGGCCCCGATAATCCCTACCTGGGTACGGCCGTTCACGGCGCGTCGTTGCCGG
>DASRRF010000537.1:0-1815 GCA_035695905.1 Micromonosporaceae bacterium
GCTGCGTACCGCGACCGGCATTGTGCTGTTGGCGCCGGCTCCAACAACGCAGCCGGCGCCAACGGTGCAGCCCTAGTTGCGGAACGCCTGGAACTCGGAGATCCGGACCACCGGCGCGTTCGCGCTGGCGGTCGCGCAGTCGGTGTTGGCCCGCGGGTCGGCGTCCTGCTCGCCGGCGTACAGCGGGCCACCGGTGCACTGGCTTGTCAGCACGACGAGCCGCAGGTGGGTGGCGACGGTCGGGTGGATGTCGAAGGTACGCAGGGTCAGCTGCGGCGCGATCGGGCGGAACGCGCCACCCGGGAAGGCATCCGGCGCGCTGACGTACACGGTGTGGAAGTTCTCGTCCTGGGTGCAGTCATGCAGGATCGCCACGCACGCCTGGATCTCGAACGAGCGCAGCGCGGTGAACCTGTTCTGGCCGCCCGGATCCGCGTCGCCGGTGATCGCCGGGCGGAGCAGCGCGCTGACGTTGACCTTCTGCACCAGCTGGAGCCCGCCGGCCAGGTCGATCGTGATCTGCTTGCCGGCCACGCCGGTCAGCGATGCCCAGTCGGTCGCCTCGGTCTCGTCCACAATCCTGTCCAGGTTGACCCCGTCGCCGGTGACGGTCGCGCCGGCAGCGGCCGAGGCCAGGTTCTCCGCCACGTTGACGAAGAGGAACTCGGACGTGCCGGCCGCGAACGACGCGGTCAGCCGATGGTGCCCGAACCCGTTGCCGACCGCGACGAAGTCGAACGTGCGGCCGGGTACCACCTGGAAGGTGTCCGGCAGCGCGGTGGCCGGGTCGGTGTCCGCGATCGGCACCGCCCGCGCCTCGTAGTCGCCGGCGTACAGCCGGACCACCGCGTCGTGCGACTCGCCGATCGCGCGCAGCGTCACGGTCGCGTTGTCGGCCATCGGTGAGGCGAAGCTGGGCGTGGGGTCGACGTCGGCCGGCCCGCTCACCGCGTCCCGGCCCATCCCGGACTCGGCGAACGCGTTCCACAGGATGTCCTGGTTGGCCCCGCCGAACCGGGCCAGGTCGGCGGCGAGCATGTTGTCCCGCATGTCCAGCATGCTCACCTGGGAGGCCGCCTGCAGGACGAACGAGTCGAACATCAGCTGGACCCAGCGCCGGTTGCCCGGGCACGCGGTCACCGCCAGCACGCCGTCCGCACACTGCGCCTGCACGGCCGGGGTACCCAGGCCGTACCGTTCGACGAAGGCCGCGCGTACCCGCATCTGGGTGGCGTTCCAGATCTCGCCGTCCGCGTGCACCTCCGGACCGGTCAGGTCGAATCCAATGTCGGAGAAGTTCAACGGGCTGTCGCTCATGTCGTAGTCGCGGATCCCGGTGTGCAGGTTGCCGGTGACGTACCCGCCGGTGACGAACGGGGTGTCGCCCGGCGCGCGGAACCCGTACTCGTACAGGTATTCCTGGGCGACCAGGTCGCTCCACGACTCACCCATCGAGCCGCCCTGGAACGAGCCGATCCCGCTGTTCGGTCCGGCGATCATCCGGTTGGTGATGGCGTGCGTGTACTCGTGCCCGATCACCGTCATGTCATAGTCGCCGTCCACGCACGGCGGGTACGCCCCGCCGGCGACCGGCTGCCAGAGGAACATGTTCGTGGTCGGCTGCAACCCGTCCCGCGGGGTGCCCTGGTTCGCGTTGTTCCGGCTGCCGCTCACCCCGCCGGCCTGCGCCCGGCCCTGCTCGGCGTCCCCGCCGAGGCCACCCGGTTGGATGTTGACCGCCTGCAGGTTCCAGGTCGCCTCGGTGAAGCCCAGGCGGTACGCGAAGTCGTGCATCCGGTTGTGCATCGCGAACAG
>DASRRF010000538.1:0-2879 GCA_035695905.1 Micromonosporaceae bacterium
GTCGCCGGAGGCCACCGCGGCCAGGAACTCCGGCTGAAGATCAAGGAAGTCCATGGTACGCAGGGCCAGCCGGACACCGTTGCGGTTGGCGAAGTCGTTCAGCGGCTCGCCGAGTGCCTCGGCCCGACCCTCGTCGAGCAGTACGGTGAGCGCGCCGTCGCACTCGTGCAACCCACCGCGCTGGTCCCGGATCCAGCGCACGCCGGACGAGTCGGTGAACGCCAGTACCACCCGGTAGTCGAAGATCTGCCCGGCCCGCTCGCTCTGTACCACCTGGGCCAGCGCGGCGCCGCGCAGCCGGTGGAAGACCGGCTGCCCGGCGGGTGGGATCGCCGGCAGGTCGAAGCTCTCCGCCAGCTCGGCGCTGGTCCGGTTGACGGTGGTCACGGTGGCCCGGAAGACCGGCAGTTCGGAAGCGTTGCGCACGAACGCGCCCCATTGGTGGGCATCGGTGTCGTCCAGCTCGCCGCCACCGGCGTACCCCCACCAGCCGGAGACGAGGCCCGCTTGCGCGCGGCGAGCGAGCCGGTCGCGGGTGCGCTGTTCGGACCGGGCGTCCGAGTCGCGCATCGATTCGAGCTGGTAGATCCGGTACGCCTGCCAGGTGGCCAGTCCGGCGCCGACGAGCGCGAGCAACGAGGCGAGCGCGGAGATCCAGGTCGGTATGTCACCGAGATTCGCCGCGGCCACGGTCCACGGCTGCGCGACGACCGGCATGCGGAGCATGGTAGCGATCGATCGACACGCCCATCTGCCGCCCGGTTGGGGCAAAGCCGCACGCGATCCGTGGCTTTTGGGCTAAATATGAGGCATGGCGCGTACCCAACCCCAGCCCGGCCTGCCGGCGACACCCCAGCCCGGCCTGCCGGCGGGAACCTCAGATCTGACCACGGTGCCCGCGGGCCCGTTGACCCCAGACTCGCCGGAGTCCGGCCAGCCGTCGCCGAGCGCGGCTCCGGCCGTACCCGATGCGTTGTTAGCCACCGCCGAGCATGGGCTGGCTCACCGGCCGCAACGGGCGAAGAAGGTGATCGTGCTCGGGGCCGGCATGGCCGGCCTCGTCGCGGCCTTCGAGCTGCGCCGGCAGGGCCACGAACCGGTCGTACTGGAGGCGCAGAACCGGGTCGGCGGCCGGGTCTACACGTTGCGCAGCCGGTTCGCCCCGGGCCTGTACGCCGAGGCCGGCGCGATGCGGATCCCCCGGGTACACACGCTGACCCTGGAGTACTGCAAGCTCTTCGGCTTGCAGCTGCGCCCGTTCGTGATGGGCAACGCCAAGACGCTGCTGCACCTGTGCGGCGAGAGCATGACGTTCGAGCAGGCCGACCGGGAGCCGCACCGGCTGCCGTTCGAGCTGTCCGATACCGAGACCGGCAGGACCTGGACGCAGATGTGGGACGAGGCGACCGCGGAAATCAAGGAGGTGTACGACCGCGAGGGCGAGGCGGGCTGGCAGAAGATCATGGAGCAGTACGACGCGTACTCGCTGCGCGAGTTCCTCGAGTCCAAGGGCTGGTCCGACGGCGCGATCGAGATGTACGGCGTACTCAGCTTCCGCGAGCAGAACATGAACACCGCGGTCGTCGAACAGTTCTTCGAGATCGTCGGGCGGGCCTTCGAGGAGATGCAGGAGATCGTCGGGGGTACGGACCGGCTGGCCGACGCGTTCTACCAGCGGATCGCGGACACCGTACGGTTCGGCGCTACGGTGAACGCCATCGAGCAGGACGAGGACTCGGTCACCGTGCACTACCGCAACCGGGCCGGGCGGTTCTCGGTGACCGGTGACTACGCGATCTGTACGCTGCCGTTCCCGGTGCTCTCCAACATCGAGGTCAGCCCGCTGATGTGCCGGCGCAAGCGGCAGGCGATCCGGGAGCTGCGGTACAACCCGTCAACCAAGATCTTGTTCCAGGTACGGCACCGGTTCTGGGAGGGTGCCGGCGCCGGGATCGTGGGCGGTACGACCGCGACCGACCTGCCGATCCGGCGGATCGTCTACCCGTCGCACAGCGATCCGGACACCGAGCGCGGCGTACTGCTGGCCAGCTACACCTGGGGGCAGGACGCGCTGCGCTGGGGTTCGATGGCCGAGGAGGACCGGATCGAGCAGGCGCTGGAGGATGTGGCGAAGGTCCACCCGGAGATCCTCACCGAGTTCGAGGTCGGTGCGACCCACGCCTGGTTCAACGACCCGCACGCCGGCGGTGCGTTCGCGCAGTTCGAGCCGGGGCAGGCGACCCGGATCCAGCCGCACATCATCACACCGGAGGGCCGGCTGCACTTCGCCGGCGAGCACTGCTCGCTCTACCACGCGTGGATCCAGGGCGCGCTCGAGTCGGGTATCCGGGCGGCCCGCGAGATCCACGAAGCCCCCGAGGTGGCCGAGCGTACCCGGGCGGCGCGGGAGGCGTACGCGGGCTGACCTATCGTCGGGCCATGGCGGACAACGACGGCCTGGCGGCCGCGGCGGCGATGCTGGCGGCCGACGACGCGTCGATGCGGCTCGGCATCGAGCTGGTCGAGCTCGCGGTGGGCCGGGCCCGGCTGCGCATGCGGGTCACCGAGGCGATGCTGAACGGGCACCGGATCTGCCACGGCGGCTACGTGTTCCTGCTGGCCGACACGGCGTTCGCGGTGGCCTGCAACACGTACGGCCGCAGCACCGTGGCGGCCGGCGGGGACGTCACGTTCCTGCAGCCGGTCGGGGCCGGGGAGGTACTCGTCGCGGACGCCGTCGAGCGGGCGCGCTACGGCAACAGCGGGCTGTACGACGTGTCCGTGGCGCGCGAGGACGGCACGGTGGTCGCCGAGTTCCGCGGGCGTAGCCGGATGCTGCGTACCGCGACCGGCACTGAGCTGTTGGCGCCGGCTCCAAC
>DASRRF010000539.1:0-7055 GCA_035695905.1 Micromonosporaceae bacterium
GGTAAGCTGAGCAATCCTAGCAACTCGTCCGCAGCGTGCTCGACGGAGTCGTTCACCACGGTGACGTCGAACTCGGACTCCGCGGCGAGCTCCTCGCGGGCGTGCTCCAGCCGCCGGCGGATGGTCTCCGGATCGTCGGTACCCCGCCCGATCAGCCGGCGCTGCAGCTCGTCCCAGCTCGGCGGGGCGAGGAAGACCAGCAACGCGTCGGGCATGGCCGCGCGTACCTGCCGGGCTCCCTGCAGGTCGATCTTCAGCAGCGCGGGTACGCCGTCGCGCAGCCGCGCCTCCACCGGCCCGCGTGGGGTGCCGTACAGGTTGCCGGCGAAGTCCGCCCATTCGAGCAGCTCGCCGCGCTCGACCATGCGGCCGAACTCGGCCCGGGCCACGAAGTGGTAGTGCACGCCGTCCACCTCGTACTCCCGTTTCCGGCGGGTGGTGACCGAGACGGACAGCCAGACCCATGGCGAGCGCGCCCGGATCAACTCGATCACGCTGTCCTTGCCCACCCCGGAGGGGCCGGACAGGACGGTGAGGCGAGCTGCCGGGCGCGCATCGTCATAGTTGCTCACTGCTTGTTTCTACCCTGCGCGCTTCACTTACTCGCGGAGAACTCTCCAAGCAATGCCTTTCGCTGTTGATCGCCGAGGCCGCGCAGGCGGCGACTGTCGGCTATCTTCAGCTTTTCCATGATCTGGGTGGCACGAATCTTGCCGATGCCCGGCAGCGCCTGGAGCACCGCGGACACCTTCAGCTTGCCGACGACGTCGTCCGACTCAGCGCGACTGAGCACGTCGGCGAGCGTGGTCTCGCCCTTTTTGAGCTGTTCCTTCAGCTCTGCCCGGGCCTTGCGAATCTCGGCCGCCTTCTGCAGGGCGGCGGCGCGCTGTTCGGGGCTCAGTGACGGGAGCGGCACCAGTTCTCCTCAGGTCCCTATGGTGTGGTTGTGGTTACCAGCGCCGGGAAAACTAGCGGTCAGCGGCCGATTCGGCAACGTCACGACACGCCGGGACGCCCGATCGTGACAAGACCGAGGTCAAGTTGTCGGATCCAGGACCGCCCGGCAGGCGTCCAGCGCCCGTGCGGCGGCGTCCCGTAGCCCGGTCACGCTGGGTCCGTGTGCGAGGACTTCTCGGGAGTACGACGGCAGCACGTTGGAGATCGCGTCGCCGAAGATTGCGCGCAGTTGCCCGGGGGCTCCGCCCTGTGCACCCAGACCCGGAGCGAGCAGCGGGCCGTTAACCCGGGACAGGTCGTACCCGCCCGGCTCGATCGTCGCGCCGATCACCGCGCCAACGTCACCGAGCGGCTGCATACCGTGGTTGAGCTGGGCAATCTCGTCGAGTACGAGCTGCCCGACGGTACGGCCGTCGGCGCCCGCGAGCCGCTGGATGGCGGCGGCCTCCGGGTTCGATGTGAGCGCCACGATGAACACGCCACCGCCGTACGCGGTCGCCGTATCGATCATCGGCCGGAGCGAACCTACTCCCAGGTAGGGGTTCGCGGTGATCGCATCAACATACAGCGAGCTGGATGGATCGAGGTACGCCTCGGCGTACGCCGCCACGGTGGACCCAATATCACCCCGCTTAACATCGAGCACGACAAGTGCCCCCGCGTCGCGCAACTGTCGGATAGTTGACTCAAGTACCCCGATACCCCGTGATCCGAACCGTTCAAAAAAGGCAGACTGGGGCTTTGCCACGGCCACCCGGCTGCCTAACGCCTCGGTGGCCGTCTCGGTAAACCGGACCAGTCCAGATATATCATCGGAAAGGCCCCAGGCACGCAGCAACTGCGGGTGCGGGTCGATACCGATGCAGAGCTGCCCGCGCTCGGCGACCGCCCGGCGCAGCCGTACTCCAAAATTGTCCATGTTCACCCCTTCTGTGCCGCGGCCACGATCGCGCCGGTGATCTGCGTCACATCGTCGTCGCTGCTCACGTACGGCGGCATCGTGTAGATCAGGTCCCGGAACGGGCGCAGCCACACCCCGTGCCCGACCGCGACCGCGGTGGCCGCGGCGAGATCCACCGGATGATCGAGCTGGACCACGCCGATCGCGCCGAGCACCCGTACGTCGGCGACGCCGGGTAGGTCGCCGGCCGGCGCCAGCCCGGTACGCAGGCCCGCCTCGATCCGCCGGACCTGCCCGGCCCAGTCGCTGTCCCGCAGGAGCGCGATCGAGGCGCTGGCCACCGCGCAGCCGAGCGGGTTGCCCATGAACGTCGGGCCGTGTGCGAGCACCGGCACCTCGCCCCGGGATATCCCGGCGGCCACCTCGCCGGTACACAGCGCGGCGGCCAGGCTCAGGTACCCGCCGGTGAGCGCCTTCCCCACGCACATCACGTCCGGGCTGACCCCGGCGTGGTCCGCGGCGAACAGCGCGCCGGTGCGCCCGAAGCCGGTGGCGATCTCGTCGAAGACCAGCAGCACGTCGTGCTCCCGGGTGAGCTCGCGAAGCGCCCGCAGGTACGCCGGGCTGTGGAACCGCATGCCGCCGGCGCCCTGGACGACCGGCTCGACGATCACCGCGGCGGTTTGATTTCCGTGTTGGGCAAGTGCCCTGTCGAGACTGTCTACATAGGACGAATCGAACTCTGCCGGTGGGGCGTCCACGAAGATCTGCTTTGGCAGTACGTCCGCCCACAGCTGGTGCATCCCGCCCTCGGGATCGCACACGCTCATCGGGTGGAACGTGTCGCCGTGGTACCCGCCGCGCCAGGTAAGCAGCCGGTGCTTGCCCGGCCGGCCGCGGGAACGCCAGTACTGCAGGCACATCTTCAGCGCGACCTCGACGCTGACCGACCCGGAGTCGCACAGGAACACGTGGTCCAGGCCGGCCGGCGTGATCTCGACGAGCGTGCTGGCCAGCCGTACCGCCGGCTCGTGGGTCAGCCCGCCGAACATCACGTGGCTCATGTTCCTCAGCTGCGCGGTCACCGCCGCGTCCAGCACCGGATGCCGGTACCCGTGGATCGCCGCCCACCAGCTGGACATACCGTCGATGAGCTCGGTGCCGCCGGCCATGACCAGTCGCGTCCCAGCCGCCGCGGTCACCACCAGCGGCTGGTGGGTTGCGGGCATGCCGGTGTACGGGTGCCAGACGTGCGCCCGATCGGCGGCGAGGATCTCCTCGGTGCTCAGCAACGCCGGCTCCGGGCGATCGCGCGGACCAGCGCCGGCCCGTGGTAGACGAAGCCGGTGTAGAGCTGGACCAGGTCCGCCCCGGCGTCGAACATCCGGGTCGCGTCGTCCACGCCCATGATCCCGCCGACCCCAATGATCGGCAGGTCGCACAGCTTGCGGACCAGCCCGACCACCTCGCGGGCGCGGTCGGTCAGCGGCCGGCCGGACAGCCCACCGCCTGGCGTGGCGATCGTGTTGGTGGCGATGATCCCGGCCGCGCCGCGGGCCAGGCAGACCTCGATGAGCTCGGTGATCGCCGGCTCGGCCAGCTCCGGCGCGATCTTCACCAGGATCGGCTTCGTACCGGTGCACAGCGCGCCGAGCAGCTCGTCCAGGTACCCGCGATCCTGCAGCCGGCGCAGGTCCGGGGTGTTCGGCGAGGACACGTTCACCGCGAAGTAGTCACCGTGGTGCTCCAGCGCGCGGTACGACGCGAGGTAGTCGTCGACCGCCCGGTCCAGCGGTGTGATCTTGGATTTGCCGATGGATATACCCAGCGGAGCTCCCACTCGGGTGAGGCGGGCGGCCAGATCCCGCGCGCCACGGTTGTTGAAGCCCATGCGGTTGACGATCGCGTGGTCCTGTACCAGGCGGTGCAGCCGGGGGCGTTCGTTGCCCGGCTGCGGGTGCCAGGTGACCGTACCGACCTCGACGAACCCGAAGCCGAGCGCGGGCCACGCGGCCAGCGCCAGGCCGTCCTTGTCCATCCCGGCGGCCAGACCCACCGGGTTTGGGAAGTCCACCCCGAACACCCGGACCGGCGCGGCCGTTGCGTACCTCCCGGCCAGGGTTGCCAGCAGGCCGGGACGCCGGGCCGCGGCGGCGAGCCAGCGCAGCGTCCGGTCGTGTGCGGCCTCCGCCTCCCACCGGAACAGCGCCGGGCGCAGCGCCCGCTCAAACAGCACGGATGGCTCGCAGGGCGGCGTGCAGCTCCTGCAGCGGGCGTACCGACATCTCGCCGCGGATCAGCGCCTCGATGCCCATCACCGCGGCGGCCGCGCCCGGCACCGTGGTGATGCACGGGATGTCGGCGGAGACCGCGGCGCTGCGGATCTCGTACCCGTCCATCCGGGCCGCCGGTCCCTGCGGGGTGTTGATGACCAGCCGGACCTCGCCGGAGGCGATCAAGGAAACCGCGTCCCGGCTACCGTCCCCCTCGTAGTGCTTGGCCACGATCTCGCACTCCACCCCGTGCCGGCGCAGTACCTCGCCGGTACCGGCGGTCGCCACGATCTCGAAGCCGAGGTCGGCCAGCCGCTTCACCGGGAAGATCATCCCGCGCTTGTCCCGGTTCGCCACGGTGACCAGGATCCGGCCCGAGGTCGGCAGCGACCCGTACGCGGCGGCCTGCGACTTGGCGAACGCGTGGCCGAAGTTGACATCGATGCCCATCACCTCGCCGGTGGACTTCATCTCCGGGCCGAGCAACGAGTCCACCCCCTTGCCGGCCGGGGTACGGAAGCGCTTGAACGGCAGCACCGCCTCCTTCACCGCGATCGGCGCGTTCGCCGCCGCTTGCCCTCCGTCCCCCTCGGCGAGCAACAGGCCCTCGGCGCGCAGGTCGGCGATGGACGCGCCGAGCATGATCCGGGCGGCCGCCTTGGCCAGCGGTACGGCGGTCGCCTTCGACACGAACGGCACGGTTCGCGACGCGCGCGGGTTCGCCTCCAGCACGTACAGCGTGTCGTCCTTGAGCGCGTACTGCACGTTGAGCAGCCCCCGTACGCCGATGCCGCGGGCGATCGCCTCGGTGTACCGGCGTACCGCCTCCAGGTGGGCGGCGCCGAGCGTGATCGGCGGCAGCGCGCACGACGAGTCACCACTGTGAATGCCCGCCTCCTCGATGTGCTCCATCACGCCGCCGAGGTACACCTCGCCGGACGCGTCGCACAGCGCGTCCACGTCGATCTCGATGGCGTCGTCCAGGAACCGGTCGACCAGCACCGGGTGCTCCGGCGAGATCTGCGTGGCCCGGCCGATGTAGTCGTGCAGCGTCGCGTCGTCGTACACGATTTCCATCCCCCGCCCACCGAGCACATAGGACGGTCGGACCAGCACCGGGTAGCCGATGTCGTCGGCGATCCGCTTCGCCTCCGGGTACGAGGTGGCGGTCCCGTGCGCCGGCGCGGGCAGTCCGGCCGCGGCCAGCACCGCGCCGAACGCGCCGCGGTCCTCGGCGAGGTGGATGGACTCCGGACTGGTACCCACGATCGGCACCCCGGCATCCTTGAGCCGCTGGGCCAAGCCCAACGGGGTCTGGCCGCCGAGCTGCACGATCACGCCGACCACGCCCGGTCCACCGGCCGCCGTACCCGAGGTGTGCTCGGCGTGCCACACCTCCAGCACGTCCTCGAACGTCAGCGGCTCGAAGTAGAGCCGGTCCGCGGTGTCGTAGTCGGTCGACACGGTCTCCGGGTTGCAGTTCACCATGACGGTTTCGTAGCCGGCGGCGCCGGCAGAGCCCGCCTCCCGCAGCGCCATCACCGCGTGCACGCAGGAGTAGTCGAACTCGATGCCCTGGCCGATCCGGTTCGGCCCGGAGCCGAGGATCAGCACCTTCGGTCGTACCGACGGCGCCACCTCGGTCTCCTCCTCGTAGGTCGAGTAGTGGTACGGCGTTGCCGCGGCGAACTCGGCCGCGCAGGTGTCCACTGTCTTGTAGACCGGCCGCACGCCCAGCCGGTGGCGCAGCGTACGGACACCGTCCTCGCCGGCCAGTTCCGGGCGCAGCGCCGCCAGTTGCCGGTCGGAGAGCCCGGCCCGCTTGGCCCGGCGCAGCAGCTCCGCGTCGAGCACCGGCGCGGCGAGCACATCGGTACGCAGGTCCACAAGGGACGCGACCTGGTCCACGAACCACGGGTCGTACCCGGACGCCGCCGCCACCTCGGCAACCGAGGCACCGTCCCGAAGCGCTCGCTCCACTGTGGACAGCCGACCGTCGTGCGGGGTGCCCAGGTCCTGCTCGGGCGGCTCGGTGCCACCCCTTTCGAGGGACCGAATGGCTTTGCTGAGCGCCTCGGTGAAGTTGCGGCCGATCGCCATCGCCTCGCCCACCGACTTCATCGTGGTGGTCAGCTCGCGGTCGGCCGCGGGGAACTTCTCGAACGCGAACCGCGGCACCTTCACCACAACGTAGTCCAGCGCCGGCTCGAAGGCGGCCGGCGTCTTGCGGGTGATGTCGTTGGGAATCTCGTCCAGGGTGTACCCGATGGCCAGCTTGGCGGCGATCTTCGCGATCGGGAACCCGGTCGCCTTGGACGCCAGCGCGCTCGATCGCGACACCCGCGGGTTCATCTCGATGACGACCAGCCGCCCGGTGGACGGGTGCACCGCGAACTGGATGTTGCAGCCGCCGGTGTCCACCCCCACCTCCCGTAGTACCGCGATGCCCAGGTCGCGCATCGCCTGGTACTCCCGGTCGGTCAGGGTCATCGCGGGTGCCACGGTCACCGAGTCTCCAGTGTGGACACCCATCGGGTCGAGGTTCTCGATGGAGCAGACGACCACCACGTTGTCGTGCCGGTCGCGCATCAGCTCCAGCTCGTACTCCTTCCAGCCGAGCACGCTCTCCTCGATGAGCACCTCGTGCACCGGCGAGGCGGCCAGCCCGGCACCGGCCAGCCGCTCCAGATCCGCCGCGGTACGGGCCAGGCCCGAACCCAGACCACCCATCGTGTACGACGGCCGGATGACCACCGGCAGGCCCAGCTCGACCGCCGCCGCCTGCACCGACGGCAGCGACCCGCAGACCCGGGACCTGGGAACAAGACCGCCCCCGGCTCCGACAATGCCGGCGCGAGCGCCGGCGGAAGCCACGATCTCCTTGAACAGCTGGCGGTCCTCGCCCCGGCGGATCGCGTCGATGG
>DASRRF010000540.1:0-6155 GCA_035695905.1 Micromonosporaceae bacterium
TGAGCTCAGATGGCGTTGTCCGCAATCACGTCGCGGTACCAGTACGCGCTGCGTTTCGGGGTGCGCCGCAGCGTCTCGAAGTCCACATAGACCAGACCCCACCGCTGGGCGTACCCCTGGTCCCATTCGAAGTTGTCCAGCAGCGACCAGACGTGGTAGCTCTCCAGTCGTACCCCGGCGGTCAATGCCTTGTGCGCGGCGGCGAAATGCTCGCGCAGGAACGCGATCCGCGCCGGGTCGTCGACGATCCCGTCGGCGCCCGGCTCGTCCGGGCACGGGATGCCGTTCTCGGTGATGGAAATCGGCACGTCGCCGTAGTCGCGGGCGACCCGGGTCAGGATGTCGTACAGGCCGTCCGGGTAGATCTGCTGCCAGGACGCCTCGGACGTCGGCCAGCGCGGCAGCTGGGTACCGTCCGCGGTGACGTAGATCGGGCAGTAGTACTGCACCGCGAGCAGGTCGACCGGGGCGGCGATGGTGGCCAGGTCGCCGTCGCGCACCGCGCCGGCGAACAGGCTGCCGGCGCCGAGATCCGCCACGACATCGGCCGGATAGCGGCCGCGCAGCATCGAGTCGAGGTAGAACCGGTTCTCGTAGCCGTCGACGAGCCGGGCGGCTGCCCGCGCGGCCGCGGTGTCGTCGGCCGGGTACGTCGGGTGCAGGTTCAGCGCGGGTCCGATCCGCGCGGCCAACCCGGTCGCGCGCATTGCTCGTACCGCCAGACCGTGGGCAAGTTGCAGGTGGTGCGCGACAACCTGGGCCACGTCGGGGTTGCGCCGCCCCGGTGCATGATGGCCATGCAGGTATCCGTTCTGCACCACGGTTTTCGGCTCGTTGATGGTGAGCCAGTCGGGTACCTGCGCGGCCAGCGCGGTGAAGACCGTCCCGGCGTAGTCGGCGAACCGGTAGGCCACATCGCGCGACTCCCAACCGCCGTCGTCCTGCAACGCCTGGGGCAGGTCCCAGTGGAACAGCGTGGCCATCGGTGTGATGCCGCGCTCCCGCAGGCCGTCGATGAGCCGCCGGTAGAAGTCCAGGCCGCGGTGGTTGATCCGGCCGCGCCCGTCCGGCTGCACCCGCGGCCACGCGATGGAGAACCGGTAGGACCGCAGACCCAGCTCGGTCATCAGGTCCAGATCCTCGGCGTACCGGTGGTAGTGGTCAGCCGCCACGTCACCCGTGTCGCCACCCAGGGTCTTTCCGGGGGTACGGGAGAAAGCGTCCCACACCGACTCGCCGCGTCCGTCCTCTTTGGACGCTCCTTCGATCTGGTACGCGGACGTGGCCGCGCCCCATACGAAGCCGTCGGGGAACCGCAGACCCAGCCGCGTGGCGGGTCCGGGGCCGGGCGCGGGCGGGCGGCCGGCGGTCCGGCCGGTTAGTACGGGCATCGCGCGGTCTCCTCATGCTCGGGTGGTGTTAGGAAAGTCTGGCCGCGAGGACGAGCCGGAACAGCAGGTCGCGTCCCATACGATGCTCGTGCTGCGTTGGTACGGGCGTGAGAGCGTTCCGCTGGGCAGCAATGCCGGCGCGACGGTCACCGGGCCTGTCCGCCGGCTGTGCCGTGGGGACGGGGAGGGCAATCCCCGTCCCCACGGGTGCTCGCCGAACACCCACCTGTGCGGGTGCGCGGCGCGCGGGAGCCGGGTCACGCGAGTAGTTCTGGGGGTACCTCCTTCCGCGTCGCGAACGGTGGCCAGCGGGGGAGTCCGGGCTGGTTCCGCCCGCTGGATCAATACCCAGGTCGATGGAAGCGCTCCCATCGATGGTGGTAGTGGACTGTAGCCCTCCCCGCCCCGGTTCGGAAGAGCGGGGTTGTGCCTGGAAGCGCTCCCATGCGAGACTGGCGGCGAGGGACGGCGCCGAGGGCATCCGGCAGTAGCTGGACAGGCGTCCGTACCACCCGCGGTCCGGGCCGGGAGATCCGTTTCCCATCGGCCGTAGGAGACCAGTGGCCATGAGACACCCGCGCATGCTTACCCGCCGCCCGTACCGGAGCAGGCTCGCCCTCGGCTTGGTGGGCGCGGTGGTGGTGGCCGGAACCGCCGTGCTGCCGGCCGGACCCGCGTACGCGGCAGTCGCGTGCGAGGTGGTCTACCAGAAGGCCTGGGACAACGGCAGCGGCTTCGGCGCGAACTTCGCGATCCGCAACCTCGGCGATCCGCTCAACGGCTGGACGCTACGCTACGCGTGGGCCGGCAACCAGCGGGTCACCCAGGGCTGGGGTGGCATCTGGTCCCAACCGGCCGGCAGCAACCAGGTCACCGTGGTGAACGAGTCGTGGAACGGCTCCGTGGCCACCGGTGCGACCATCACCGGGCCGCCCGGCTTCAACGGGGAGTACAGCGGTACGAACACGAACCCGACCAGCTTCACCATCAACAACGTCGCGTGCACCGGGGCGAACCCCCCGCCGACCGTCTCCATCACCAGCCCGGCCGCTGGGCAGCACTTCCCGGCCGGCAGCAACGTGACGGTCAACGCCACCGCCGCGGATACCGCGCCGGGTACGGTGACCCAGGTCGACTTCTTCCGCAACGGAATGCTGGTCGGTACGGACACAACGTCCCCGTACAGCTTCGTCCATAGTGGACTGCCGGCGGGCAGCTACACGTTGCAGGCGCGGGCCACGGACAACGGGGGAGCCACCGCGACCGCCGAAGTGGCGATCGTGGTGGACCCGGCGACCGGGCCGACCCTGGTGGTGGATCCGACCGCGGTGTCGGTGACCGCGGGGGCTACCGCCACGTTCGGGGTCCGGCTGTCCGCGGCGCCGGCGAGCAACGTGACGGTCGGCTCAACCCGTACCAGTGGAAGCACGTGCGTCACGATAAGCGCGGGTGGATCGCTCACCTTCACCCCGGCGAACGCCCTGACCCCGCAGAACGTCACGGTGGCCGCGGCGGCCGGGTGTACCGGCTCGGCGACCATCGCGGTCAGCGCGACCGGGTTCAGCACGGTCAACGTGACCGCGACGGTGATCCCGGCCAACCAGAACCCTTACGTGACCGAGTTCCTGACCCAGTACAACAAGATCAAGAACAGCGGGTACTTCTCGCCGGAAGGCGTGCCGTACCACGCGATCGAGACGCTCCTGGTGGAGGCGCCGGACCACGGCCACGAGACCACCTCCGAGGCGTTCAGCTTCTGGCTGTGGCTGGAGGCGCAGTTCGGCCGGGTGTCCGGTGACTGGGCGCCGTTCAACACGGCCTGGAACACCATGGAGACGTTCATCATCCCGACCGCGGCCGGCCAGCCGGGCGGCTCGGCCAGCTACAACCCGGCCGACCCGGCGGACTACGCCTCGGAGCACCCGCAGCCGAGCGGCTACCCGACGGCGCTGGACAGCGGCGTCATCGCCGGGCAGGACCCACTCGCCGGCGAGCTGCAGTCCACCTACGGGAACCGGCTCATGTACGGCATGCACTGGCTGCTCGATGTGGACAACGTCTACGGGTACGGCACCGGGAACACCGCGGGCACCGACTGCGGCGACAGCACCGCGCGGGTGGAGTACATCAACACGTACCAGCGCGGCGCGCAGGAGTCCGTCTGGGAGACCGTGGCGCACCCGTCGTGCGCGGCGACCGGCCACACCTACAACGGCGTACCGCAGGCCAACTACCCGAGCCTGTTCATCGGCGGGTCGGGCAACGGCCAGTGGCGGTACACCGACGCGCCGGATGCGGACGCGCGCGCCGTTCAGGCCGCGTACTGGGCGCTGACCTGGGCCACCGCGCAGGGCAAGCAGTCGCAGATCTCGGCCACCGTGGCCAAGGCCGCGAAGATGGGTGACTTCCTGCGGTACTCGTTCTACGACAAGTACTTCAAGAACCCCGGCTGCGCCTCGACATCGTGCACCCCCGGCACCGGCAAGAGCAGCTCGTCGTTCATGCTCACCTGGTACTACGCCTGGGGCGGGGACATCGGCGGGGCCTGGGCCTGGCGGATCGGTTCCAGCGCGTGGCACCAGGGGTACCAGAACCCGCTCGCCGCGTTCGCGCTGTCCCCGGCCGGTCCGGCGGCGCTGCGCCCGCTGTCGCCGAGCGCGGCGGCGGACTGGCAGACCAGCCTGAGCCGGCAGCTCGACTCGTACCTGTGGCTGCAGTCGGCCGAGGGCGGCATCGCCGGCGGCGCGACGAACAGCGTCGGCGGCGCGTACGGCCCGCGCGACCCGAACCTGCCGAACTTCTTCGGCTGGCAGTACGACTTCCAGCCGGTCTTCCACGACCCGCCGAGCAACCAGTGGTTCGGGTTCCAGGCGTGGTCGCTGGAGCGGGTGGCGGAGTACTACTTCGTCACCGGTGACGCCAAGGCGAAGACGATCCTCGACCGCTGGGTGCCGTGGGCCTTGTCGCACACCACGTTCGGCCCGGCCACGGGTGCCTTCCAGATCCCGTCCGACATGACCTGGTCCGGCGCGCCGGCCGGTAGCTACACCACCAGCACCGCGGCCGGGCCGCCGGCCAACCCGGGGTTGCACGTCACGATCGCCAACTCGAGCAGCGATGTCGGGGTGGCCGCGGCCTACGCCCGGACGCTGGCCTACTACGCGGCGAAGTCCGGCAGTACCACGGCGAAGGCGGGCGCGAAGAGCCTGATCGACGCGATCCTGGCGCACAAGGACAGCAAGGGCGCGGCGGTCTGCGAGACGCGTACCGACTACAACCGGTTCGACGACCCGAACAACGACGCCACCAACACCGGCCTGTTCATCCCGCCGGGCTTCACCGGCACGATGCCGAACGGCAACGTAATCCAGAACGGCAAGACGTTCCTGGACATCCGGTCGTTCTACCAGACCGACACGACGCCGACCTGTACCGGTGCCTCCGGGTCCGGCTGGGCGGCGATCCAGGCCTACATGGCCAACACCGGTCCGGCGCCGGGCTTCACCTACCACCGGTTCTGGGCGCAGGCCGACATCGCGATGGCCGCGGCCGACTTCGGCGCATTGTTCCCGAACGGATAGGGGTCCGTCGTGCGCAAGCTCTTCGTGACCGTCACGGCCGTGCTGTGCCTGTCGACCCTCCTCGGGGGTACGCCGGCCAGCGCCGGTCCGGTGTTCGTGACCCGAAGCGGTGCGGGATTCGACCTCGGCGGGCAGCCGTACCGCTTCGGTGGCACGAACAACTACTACCTGCACTACTCGTCCCAGCTCATGGTCGACGACGTGTTCGCCGACGCGCAGAGCATGGGGGTACGGGTGTTGCGCGCGTGGACGTTCCTGGAGTGCGGGGGCGACCGGCCGAACTCCAACGGCGGCTGCTCACAGGGTACGGACCACTGGATGCAGCGGTGGAGCAACGCGGCCGGCGCCGTCGTCTACAACGACACCGGTGCCGGCGGCCTGGTCCAGCTGGACCGGATGGTCGCCTCGGCCGCCGCGCACAACGTCAAGCTGCTGTTGCCGTTCACCGGGAACTGGCGGGACTTCGGCGGGATGGACCAGTACGTCACCTGGTACGGGCTGCAGTTCCACGACCAGTTCTACACCGACGCCCGGATCCGGCAGGACTACAAGAACTGGATCGCCCACCTGCTGAACCGGACCAACACGGTGACCGGGGTGGTGTACCGCAACGATCCGACGATTGTCGCCTGGGAGCTGGCTAACGAACCGCGCTGCATCAACGCGTCGCTGCCGACCTCGGGTAGCTGCACCGCGGACACGCTGGTGAGCTGGGCCGGCGAGATGTCCGCGTACGTGAAGAGCCTGGACGCCAACCATATGGTCTCGGTCGGCGACGAGGGCTTCCACCCGGGGGTCGGCGGCACCGGCGGCAGCTGGCCGTACAACGTGACCGACGGCGTGGACCACGCCCGGCTCACCGCACTGTCCACTGTCGACTTCGGCACGTACCACCTCTACCCGCAGGGCTGGGGCCAGTCCCCGGCGGACACCTGGGGAACGGCCTGGGTCAACGACCACAACTCGGTCGGTACGAGCCTGAACAAGCCCGAGATCCTGGAGGAGTTCGGCACCACCGACCAGGGCGCCCGGGATGCCACGTACACCGCGTGGACAAACGCCGTACGGACCGGTGGCGGCGATGGCTGGATGTTCTGGTTGCTCACCGGCATCCAGGACAACGGCCAGCTCTACCCGGACTTCGACGGCTTCCGGGTGGTGGTTCCGTCGGCGACGGCCACCG
>DASRRF010000541.1:0-5031 GCA_035695905.1 Micromonosporaceae bacterium
GGGTGGACAGTCTAATCTCGACGGTACGCGGTGCCGCGTGCCGCAAAGCGTTGTGCACGGCCTCCTGGGCGATCCGGTAGACGGCGTCCTCCCGGTTCGGGGCCAGCCGGGGCACCGCGCCGGCGACAAACGTGATCCGCGCCGCGTGTACCCGGTCAAGCAGCTCAACCTGCTTGCGCAGGGCGGCGTCGAGCCCGTCGCCGGCGAGGTCGGCCGGGCGCAGCCCGACCACCACACCACGCAGCTCGTCGGCGGCTTCGGCGGCCAGCGTGCGTACGGTGGCCAGCCGGGCGGCGGCCCGGTCCACGTCCGGCTGGTCGCGGTCGAGCAGTGCGGCCGCGGCGTCGGCGGTCAGCCGCAGGCTGAACAGCTTCTGTGCCACCGCGTCGTGCAGCTCCCGGGCGATCCGGGTACGCTCCTCCACAATGGACAGTTCGGTACTGCGTTCGTACAGCCGCGCGTTGACCAGTGCGATCGCCGCGTGTGCCGCGAGGATCCGCAACAGGTCCTCATCGTCCACAGTGAACCCGCCCGGCGCGGACTTGTTCGCCAGGTAGAGCGCGCCGAGGATCTGCGTACCCTCGGTGATCGGCATGCCGAGAAAGTCGCGGAGCTCCGGGTGGTGCCGCGGCCACCACTCGAACCCGGGGTGCGCGCGGATATCCGGTACCCGTACCGGCGTCGGGTCGCGCAGGAGCACGGCGAGCAGGCCGTGCTGGCGGGGCAGCGGCCCGATCGCCCGCTGCTCGGCCTCGCTGACCCCGTCGACGACGAACTCGGCGAACGCGCCGTTGTCGTCCGGCACGCCGAGCGCGGCGTACCGCGCGTCGAGCAACCGCCGGGCGGAGGCCACGATGGTCTGCAGCACCTCGCGCACCGACCGCCGGGAAGCGACCGCGAGCACGGCCGAGCTGACCGCCCGCAGCTCCGCGCGCGCCTCGCCGGGATCCATACCCGCACGGTACCTCCGCCGCCCCGGCCCCGTCGTAGGACCAAAGACCTAGGCCGGGCGCGGCTGTGGCCCGATGGCGCCGCCGGCCGGCGCGCCTAGCGTCGAATCCATGGCTGTAGCGATCATCACCGGAGCCTCCCGCGGGCTCGGGTACGCGCTGACCAACGCCCTCGCCGGCCTCGACTGGGACGTGGTCGTGGACGGCCGCGACGGCCCCGCGCTGGCGGCCGCCACGGCACCGTTGGGGTCTCGGGTGCACGCGGTTCCCGGCGACGTCACCGACCTGGCACACCGTATCGACCTCATCGCGGCGGCCGACCGGCTCGGCGGCGCGAGCCTGCTGGTGAACAACGCCGGCATCCTCGGCCCGAGCCCGCAGCCGGCGCTGGCCGATTACCCGTTGGATGTGCTCCGCGCGGTGTACGAGGTCAACGTCGTCGCACCGCTAGCATTGATCCAGCTCGCCCTGCCCGGGCTGCGTACCCGCGCCGGGGCGGTGCTGAACGTCACGTCGGACGCGGCGGTCGAGGCGTACCCGGGCTGGGGCGGGTACGGATCGGCCAAGGCCGCCCTGGAACAGGCCAGCCGGGTGCTGGCCGCCGAGGAGCCCGCGGTACGGGTGTGGTGGGTGGATCCCGGTGACCTGCGTACCCGGATGCACCAGGAGGCGTTCCCGGGCGAGGACATCAGCGACCGGGCCGAGCCCGCGGCGGTGGTGCCCGCGTTCCTCCGCCTGCTGGCGGACCGCCCACCGTCCGGGCGGATCCGCGCGGCGGAGTTGGTTTCATGAAGCCACTGTCATTGTGGGTGCCGTTCGAGGTGGCCGACCTGGACGCAGCTCGGCGCTTCTACACTGTCCAGCTTGGACTGTCCGAAGTAGACGCGTGGGGCCGCGACGGGGAGCGCGGCGTGGTGCTCCGGGTGCCCGGGCCGGCACACGTGGAGCTGGTCCAGCCGGCCCGCGGCGCGGCAGTGGCACCGGCAGCCGCACTGGCCCTGGAGCTTGCCGGCACCGTTGCCGTCGACCGGGCCGCCGCGACACTGGACTCCGCCGCTCCCACCCGGTTCCCGCGCGGTCACTACGGCTTCACCGTACGGGATCCGGACGGGGTACCGGTGCTGGTCTGGAGCGAGCGATGACCGCACTCGCGCTCGATTTCGTGCTGCCCGCGGAGCTGGCGGCGCACGAACCGCCGGAGGCGCGCGGCCTGGCCCGCGACGGCGTACGGCTGCTCGCCGGCTCCCGGTCGTCGCGCACCGTTGCGCACCACCGGGTGACCGACCTGCCCGGTCTGTTGAACCCCGGTGACGTGCTCGTGGTGAACACGTCGGCGACGGTGCCTGCCGCGGTACCGGCGACCGGCGGGTTCGTCGTGCACTTCTCCACCGAACGCCCGGACGGCAGATGGCTCGTCGAGGTACGCAAGGCGGCCGGCAGCGCAACAGTGCCGTACCGCGACGCGGCGGCCGGCGAGTCGTACCCGCTGCGCGGCGGCGGAGCGGTCACGCTCATCGAGCCACACTCGGACCGTCGACTGTGGATGGCCACTGTGCACACCGCCGTACCGGTACTCGACTACCTCTACCGGTACGGCGAACCGATCCGGTACGGCTACGTGCCAAAGCGCTGGCCGCTGGCGGACTACCAGACCGTGTTCGCGGCGCATCCGGGCAGCGCCGAGATGCCCAGCGCCGGCCGGCCGTTCACCGACCGGTTGGTCACCCGGCTCGTCTCGGCCGGGGTACTCGTCGTACCGGTCCTGCTGCACACCGGGGTTGCCTCACCCGAAGCGCACGAACGACCGTACCCCGAGCGGTTCGAGGTGAGTACCGCGACCGCGCGGGTCGTCACCCGGGCCCGGCGGGACGGCGGTCGTGTCATTGCGGTCGGTACGACCGTGGTACGCGCGCTGGAGAGCGCGGCAACGCTGGACGGCGTTGTGGTGCCCACCGCGGGCTGGACCGACCTCGTCGTCACGCCCGAGCGTGGAGTGTCCATCGTGGACGGATTACTGACCGGTTTCCACGAGCCGCGTGCGTCCCATCTGGACATGTTGGCCACCGTGGCCGGGCATGAGCTGCTCGCCCGGTGTTACGCCGAGGCGCTGGAGCACGGGTACCTGTGGCACGAGTTCGGCGACGTCAACCTGCTGCTCCCCTGAGGGGGCTCAACCGGCCCGGTTCGCCGACCGCCAATGTGCCGGGCGGGTGAGGGACGGCGGGAGCGCCGTGTTCACATCGCCCTTGGCCGAACCAAGCTGGGACTGGGTGAGGAAGATGCTCCCGGTGAGGTCGGCACCACTGAGGTCGGCGCCCCGGAAGTCAACCCCGATGAGGTCTGCCCGGCGCAGATCGGCGCCGCACAGATCCGCGCCGATCAGAAACGCCCCGCGCATGTTGGCGCCGCGCAGATCTGCACCCCTGAGGTCGGCGCCGGTCAGGTCGGCTCCACTGTGGTCGATGTCGTCTCTGCCGGCGCCGGCTCGCGCGTGTTCGCTGGTCCGCCGCAGCAGAGCGCTGACCCGATGTCGATGGGCCGGGATGTCTAGTGCCAGCAACGCATCTGGCCCGCCGTGGGTGAGACGCTCGGTCTCGGCAAGCGCGTCGTTGAGCTCGCCGGCCAGCGGGCCAGCCGGCACCAGGGTCAGCGCCTCGGTCAGGTACCACAGCAGTTCATGGAGCTGCCGCATCACCGCAAATACGTCGAACATCTGCGTGGCGATCCGTGGCGCCTGGCGCCAGTCCTGCCCGCCGTACGTGACCTGGGCGACCTTCTGCCCCGCGCCGAAGCAGTCGAAGACGGCGCAACCCGGGAACCCCCGCGCCCTGAGACTGGCGTGTATGCCGCAGCGGAAGTCCGACCGCAGGTGCGGGCAGGGCTCTCCGGCCGCCTTGTTGATGGCGAAATCCGACGACGCCGAGAAGGCCGGCGCCACACAGCACAGCCCGAAACAGCGTTCGCAGTCGGCCTTCAAGCGTTCTATGTCATCGGATGGTAGTGGCTGGGGTACGAGCGCGCCGCTCACCGTACCGGGTGCCCGCCGGTCCGGATGGCCGCTTTGATGTCGGCGATACTCAGCTCGCCGAAGTGCAGGACGCTCGCCGCGAGCACGGCGTCCGCACCGGCATCGATGGCGGGCGGGAAGTCCGTTACCTCGCCGGCTCCACCGCTGGCGATCACCGGAGTGTCCACCACCGCGCGGACCGCACGGATCAGTTCGAGGTCGAAGCCGGCCTTCGTACCGTCGCGGTCCATCGAGTTCAGCAGGATCTCGCCGGCGCCGAGTTCGGTGCCCTGCCGCGCCCACACGATCGCGTCCACCCCGGCGCTATGCCGGCCGCCATGCGTGGTGACCTCGAACCCGCTTGGCTGGTCCGCTGATCGCCGTACGTCCAGGGACAGCGTGAGTACCTGCCGGCCGAACCGCTCGGCAATCTCCGCGATCAGTGCCGGCCGGGCGATCGCGGCGGTATTGACACCGACCTTGTCCGCACCGGCCCGCAGCAGCGTGTCCACATCGGACACACTGCGTACGCCGCCGCCGACGGTGAGCGGGATGAAGACCGACTCCGCGGTACGCCGGACCACGTCCAGCATGGTCGCGCGACCGTCCACACTCGCCGTGACATCGAGGAAGACCATCTCGTCGGCGCCCGCGGAGTCGTAGCAGGCAGCCAGCTCGACCGGATCCCCGGCGTCGCGCAGGTCGGCGAAGCGCACGCCCTTGACGACCCGCCCCGCGTCGACGTCCAGGCAGGGGATCACCCGAACCGCGACGGTCATTGCGCGGCGTCCTTCTGCTCTGCCCACGGCGGCGGGGCACAGCTGCTCCGCCCCGGCGCGGTGGGCAGAGCAGAAGGACGTTTAAGATATGCCTCGACCTCGCCGTGCGCCCGACCGGCGGAGGAGAACCGTTGGTTCATGACAGCACGTCCAGCGCCTGCCGGACGGTGAACGCACCGGAGTAGAGCGCCTTGCCCACGATGACGCCTTCCACACCCGCATTCTCCAGAGTGGACAGTGCGCGCAAGTCGTCCAGTGTGGACACTCCGCCACTGGCGATGACCGGCCGGTCGGT
>DASRRF010000542.1:0-1527 GCA_035695905.1 Micromonosporaceae bacterium
GTCCAGTACGCCGGTGTGCGTCGGGGTACCGAGACCGTTGAGGATCGCGAACACCTTGTCTTCCAGTACGAGCTTGCGTACCACCTGCTGGGTGGTGGCCGGGTTGTACGCGTCATCGATGATCTTGTAGGTGATCTTCCGGCCCTGCACGCCGCCGTTCGCGTTGACGTAGTTGAAGTACGCCTGGCTGGCCTTGGCGATCTTCGAGTAGCCCGGCGCGGCCGGGCCGGTGAGTGGCTGGTGGGTACCGACGACAATCTCGGTATCGCTCACCCCTGGAACGTCCACTTTGGCGGGTGAGGCCCCACCACCGCAGCCGGCGGCCGAGGTCGCCAGCGCGAGGGTGGCCAGGAGCACCACCGCGTTGCGCATAGAGCGCCGCATGTTGAGCACCGACCTTTCGTCAATCGAGGGGAGCTTGTTGTCGAAGGGATGGTGGGCGCAGCCATCCGCCGATCCGGTGTACCAGCCCCTGCAGGCCACCGGGGGCGGCGATGATCACGACGACCAGGGTGAGCCCGAAGACGGCCAGCGGCAGGTTGCCCTGCATCCGCTGGGCCGCCGCGGGCGACAGGTGCAGCCCGTCCGTCGCCGACTCGGTGAGCTGAGGCAGCAGCACCAGCAGCACCGCACCCCACACCGCGCCGGCCAGGCTGCCCAGCCCGCCGACCACGATGGCCAGCAACAGGAACAGCGACAGCGTCAGCGAGAACGCGCTGGGCGACACGCTCAGCGCCAGGAACGCCAGCAGGCCACCGCCGAGGCCGGCACAGGCCGCGCTCACCACGAACGCGAGCACCTGTGCGCGCGCCACGTGGATGCCGGCCAGGCTGGCCGCGACCTCGTCGTCGCGGACCGCGCGCAGCGACCGGCCGTACCGGCTGCGCACCAGGTTCGCCAGCAGCACCATGGTGAGCAGCGCGGCGAGCACGGAGATCCAGGCCTGCCACTGCTCGGTGGGGAACGTCGCACCGAGCGCGAGCGGTGGTGGTTCCACCGCCACCTGCAGGCCCTGGTCCCCGTTGAACACGCCGTCGAACGTGGTGGCCACGGCCGGTACGGTCACCGCGACGGCAAGCGTGACGCCGGCCAGGTACGGGCCGCGCAACCGCGCCGCGGCCAGCCCGACGACCGCACCGACCACAGTGGTCAGTACCACGCCGAGCGCGAAGGACACCGGCAGGGTCCAGCCCCCGGTGATGTCGTGTTCGCTGAACGCGTTCTGCATCAAGGCAACGGTGTAAGCGCCGGTCGCCATCAGCGCGCCGTGCCCCAGCGAGAGCTGCCCGGACAGTCCAACCAGGACGGTCAGCCCGGCGGTCGCGCACAGGTACGCGGCGGCCGTGGCCAATTGGTAGTCGCGGAACGCGCCGAGCTGGTAGCTCGCGAAGTACAACACGATGCCGGCGCCGGTGGCGATCGCGCAGTGCCGTACCAGCGTGTTCACACGCTTCTCGCCTTCACGCCGGAGAACAGCCCACCGGGGCGGATCAGCAGGATGCCGAGCAGCAGTACGAGCACCGCCAG
>DASRRF010000543.1:0-5018 GCA_035695905.1 Micromonosporaceae bacterium
GGCCGGGTCGCCCGGCGGGCCGACGCGGACCGCGCGGGCGCGGGCGGCAACCCTCTCCACCACCTCGTCGTAGACCGGACGCTCGACGAGCAGGCGGGACCCCGCGGTGCACCGTTCGCCGTTGAGGCTGAAGATCTGGAACACCGCGGAGTCGACTGCCGAATCGAGGTCCGCGTCGGCGTACACCAGGCAGGGTGACTTGCCGCCGAGCTCCATGGACAGCGCCTTGAGGTGCGCGGCGGCGTTGCGCGCGATGAGCTTGCCGGTGACGGTTTCGCCGGTGAACGAGAGCAGCGGTACGCCCGGATGGTCGACCAGCGCCGCGCCGGCGACCTCACCGATGCCGTGCACGATGTTGAACACCCCTGGTGGTACCCCGGCCTCGGCCATGATGTCCGGCAGCAGCGAGGCGGACAGCGGCGACCACTCGGCCGGCTTGAGCACCACCGTGCACCCCGCGGCCAGCGCCGGCGCCAGCTTCCAGGTCTCCAGCATGAACGGGGTGTTCCACGGTGTGATGAGGCCGGCCACCCCGGCCGGTTGGCGTACCACGTAGTTGAGTTGGTCGTCGCCGACCCGGAACGCGTCCTCGTTGAGGCCGACGATGAGGTCCGCGAAGAACCGGAAGTTCTCCGCGGCCCGGTGTGCCTGCCCGCGGGCCTGGGTGATAGGCAGCCCGGTGTCGAACGACTCCAGCTCGGCGAGCCGCGCGTCGCGGGCCTCGATGGCGTCGGCGATCCGGTGCAGCACCCGGGCCCGCTCGCGCGCCTTGAGCCCGGGCCACGGCCCGTTCGCGTACGCCCGCCGGCCCGCCGCCACGGCGCGGTCCACATCGGACAGCTGGCCGGCGGCACACCGGGTGTAGACGGTGTTGCCGGCGGGTTCGAGGACATCGAACGTCGTACCATCCACACTGGGTACTTCGGCGCCGTCGATGTAGTGCGGGATCAGGCCGGGTACGCCGGCCGGCGCGGTCATCGGGCCACCGCCGGCAGCGGAGCCGGTACGAGGTCGCGGGCCTGGTCGAGCAGGGCGAGAATGGTGGCCTGGGCGCCCGCCGACGGCTCGACCAGCGGCGGCCGGACCGTGCCACTGGGCAGGATGCCGAGCTCGGCGAGCACCCACTTCACCGGCGCCGGGTTGGTCTCCACGAACAACAGGTCGACCAGCGGATGCAGCCGGTAGTGCAGGTCGGTCGCCTCGGCGCGCCGGCCCGCCTCGTAGTGTTCGAACATCGCGGCGACCGCGGCCGGGGCGAGGTTCGACAGCGCGCTGATGAAACCCGAGCCGCCGAGCGCGAGCAGCGGCAGGCAGAGCAGCTCGATGCCGGACCACATCAGGAAGTCCCGCCCGCACCGGTGGTACACGTGGGAGAAATGCTCGAAGTCCTTTGTGGTCTCCTTGATGCCGACGATGTTCTCGTGGTCGCGCCGCAGCCGGTAGACGGTGTCCGGGCTGATTTCCACCGCGGTGCGTACCGGCATGTTGTAGACCGCGATCGGCAGGTCGGGAAACTCCCGGGCGATGCGTGTGTACCACCGGTACAGCGCCTCCTGGGTCGGCCGGGCGTAGTACGGCGTGACCACCAGGACGAGGTCGGCACCGAGGTCCCGGGCGGCGGCGGTCAGCCGCAACGTCTCATCGATCCGCAGCGAACCGGTGCCCGGCAGGAACGGCACGACATCCGCGGTCTCCTCGGCGACCACCCGCATCGCCGCGATGCGCTCCTCGATGCTCTGCACGCCGGGCTCACCGGTCGAGCCACCGATCGACAGGCCGTGCGCGCCGTTGGCCAGTTGCCACCGGCAGAACGAGCGCAGGCCGTCCAGGTCGACCTCTTCGTCCGTCCGAAGTGGAGTCACCAGCGCCGTGTACGCGCCGCGTAGCCTCGCCGGATCCGACCGGAACCTCACGGCTGCCCTCCCCGCCAGGCTTCGTACTCCGCGCGCCGCGCGGCATCCATCGGGTACAGCCCGATCAGCGAGTCCCCGGCGCGCACCCGTTCGGCGATGAACGCCTCCTCGTCCTCCTGCGCCGCGGCCCCGGTCGCCACCTCATCCGCCACGTCGCGCGGGATCACCACCACGCCGTCGCCGTCGCCGACCAGCACGTCGCCGGGGAGCACCAGCGCGCCGCCGCAGGACACCGGCAGGTCCACGTCCACCGGCACGTGCCTTCGACCGAGGACCGCCGGGTGTGCCGTGCCGTAGTAGGTGGGAATGTCCAGCCCGGTCACCGCCGCGGTGTCGCGCAGCCCGCCGTCGGTGACGATGCCGGCCGCGCCGCGCTGGATCGCCGTCAGGGCAAGGATGTCGCCGATCGTGCCGGCACCGGGTTCCTGCCGGCAGTCGATGACCAGAACCTCGGACGGCTGCAGCGTGTCCACCGCGCGCTTCTGCGCGTTGTCCGCGCCGCCCAACCGGGCGGAGACATCTTCCCGCAGCGGGAGGTAGCGCAGCGTCCGGGCGAAGCCGACCAGCCGCAGATCCGGCCGGGTGGGGCGCAGCCCGGCGATCACATGGTGATCCAGGCCGCGCCTGCGCAGCTGGGTGGAGATTGTCGCGGTGCACACCCGGTGCAGAAGCTCCATTGTGTACGCCGAGAGTGGCGCGTTGCGGGCCGGCGGCTCGCTGCGTCCGGTGGCCGCCGCCCGGGCCTCCGGCGTCGCATCGGGCATCGCGCCGTACGGGGCGAGGGGCTCGGTCGCCTCGACAATCCGGTTGCGCAGCCGGCACACCCCGACCAGCTCCACCTCGACGACGTCCCCCGGTTGGACGACACCAGCGCCGGCTGGCGTACCCGTGAGGATCAAATCGTCCGGTTCCAGCGTCATCATCCGGCTGAGATCCGCGACCAGCCGCGCGACCGGAAAGAGCATCTCGTCACCGGTCGAGTCCTGCCGCAGCTCGCCGTTGACATACGTACGAACCACCAGCGTGCTCGGGTCCACTCCGGCCGCACCGAGCATCGCCGAGCCTACCGGGGTGAACCCGTCCTGGCCCTTGGTGCGCAGATTCGACCCGCGATCGGCGGCGCGGAAGTCGAACACACCGGCGTCGTTGGCGGGTAGGTACCCGGCAACATACTGCAGCGCCTCGTCCGGACTCACCCGGTTCGCGCGGGCGCCGATGACCACGGCGATCTCGCCCTCGACGACCATCAGCTCGCAGCCCTGCGGCCGCAACAGGTCCGCGCCGTCGCAGGACAGGCTGGACGGCGGCTTGAGGAAGTACGACGGCACGCTCGGCGCGCCACCGCGCTCCGCCGCCCGGCGACGGTAGTTGACGTGCACGGCGATGATCTTCGTGGGGTGCAGCCCGAGGGGGTGGGGCGCGCTCATGGTCCCACCGTACAACAGATCGTATATGACTTCACAGATGGTCTTTGCCGGACCGGCTATGATCCGCGCATGGCCGCCTCCGCAGCTGTCTCCCCGGACCGCGAAACCCAGTCTCGTTTCGAGCTGGCGTACGCCACGATCCGTCAACGGATTACCAACGGTACGTACGGCCCGGGCTACCGCCTGGTGCTCGACGAGCTGGCCCGGGAGATCGGGGTCAGCCCGGTGCCGGTGCGCGAGGCGGTGCGCCGGCTGGAGGCCGAGGGGTACGTCGACTTCCAGCGCAACGTGGGCGCCAGGGTCACCGCGTTCAACGAGACCGAGTTCGAGCAGACCGTACACGTGGTCGCGTTGCTTGAGGGGTACGCGACCGCTTTGGCGGCGCCGCACATGCGCCGCGCCGACATCGCCCGGGCACGCAAGGTGAACGGCCGGATGCGGGCGGCCCTGACCGACCTCGACCCGGTCCAGTTCTCCGCGCTCAACCGCGAGTTCCACTTCACCATCTACGACCGGTGCCCCAACGCGCACATCCGTACGCTGCTTGAGGCACAGTGGTCGCGGCTGGACACGATCCGCCGGTCGGTGTTCGTGTTCGTACCCGGGCGATCCCGATCCTCGGTGGCCGAGCACGCCGAGATCCTCGAACTCATCGGTGCCGGCGCGCCGGCCGGCGAGATCGAGCGGGCCGCGCGTACCCACAAGCTGCACACCGCGGACGCGGTGGCCGCCCGGGCCCGGCCTAGGGCGAGCAGTTGAGGCTCGTGCCGCCGTTCGCGCCGGTGTCGCACTGGTCGGTGCCGGGTCCGCCGTCCAGCAGGTCGTTGCCCGCCTCGCCGAAGAGCCGGTCGTCTCCCCACGATCCGTAGATGGTGTCGTCCCCCGCGCCGCCGGTGACGTAGTCGTCTCCGGCACCGGCGTACACCTTGTCGATCCCGGCACCGGCGTCGATGACGTCGTTGCCGCCGCCGACCGACAGTGGAGAGTCGCCGACGATGACGTTCGGGCCGGCGTTGCCGGTAAGGGTGTCCGCGGCCATCCCGCCGTTCAGGTCCTCGATGTCCTCGCCGATCAGGTCGCCTTCCCGGTACGCGCCGTCGTTGGCCACCCCGTCCAGGCTCGCGTTGACCGGTACGGTATGCGTCTCGTAGCTCACATAGTCGTTGCCGGCTCCGCCGTACATCGAGTCCGCGTTGGGTCCACCGATCAGCCGATCGTTGCCGTCGCCACCGTAGAGCGCGTCGTTGCCCCGATACCCGTACAGCGTGTCGTTGCCACCGTTGCCCGCAAGCCAGTCGCCGCCGTCCTCGATGTCCCCCTTCCCGGCGAGGTCGTACGCCGGATCGCGGCCGTACAGCCGGTTCGGCCCGGCGTCGCCGCTCAGCGTGTCCGCCTGCGTGGTGCCGATCAGGTTCTCCACGTCGGTGGAGATCAGGTCCTGTTCGTTGAACGCGGAGCCGTCGTCGCGCAGCCCGTTGAGGCTGGCCGTCACGCTGCTCAGCGCGTGGTCGTCGTACGAGACGGTGTCGTTGCCGGCGCCGCCGTAGTACGTGTCGTCGTCGTAGACGTACGCGTTGTTGAGCAGGTACGGGCCGCTGCCGCCGGCCAGCAGGTCGGCGCCGCCCAGCCCGTACAGGGTGTCGTTGCCGTACCCGCCGTCGAGCCGGTTGGCCCCATC
>DASRRF010000544.1:0-8212 GCA_035695905.1 Micromonosporaceae bacterium
GCGGGTCGGTGCGGAAACCAGCAACCCGATGACGGTCACCGCGATCGCGCCGATCAGCCCGCCGAGCCAGGCCAGCCCGCCGGTGACCAGGTAGTACGCGATCGGCAGCGCGAGCAGGTGCAGGGCGATCGCCGGGCCGCGGGTCCACCGCCGCCGGCGGGCCAGGTTAACCCCGAGGAAGGCCAGCACCGCCGTCATCACCAAGGAGTACGCGGTGATCAGCAGCGCGGCCCGCACGCTCGTTGCCGCTCCGCGCAGTCCCTCGTACCCGAGGAATGTTGTCAGCAGACCGAGCGCGACGGCCTCGCCGAGCAGGAGCCGGACGGCCCATTGGAGGGTGTGCGGTAAGGGGGCCGGTTCGGTCACAGCAGCAGGCTACTAGGGTTCCGGCCATGCGGGCGTTACTCGTGGTCAACCCCAAGGCCACCACCACGAGCGAACGGGGCCGTGACGTGCTCGTGCGGGCGCTGCGCAGCGAGGTGGACCTGCGGGTGGCGTACACCCGGCAGCGCGGGCACGCCGCGGCGCTGGCCCGGGGGGCGGCCGCCGAGCGGCTGGACCTGCTCGTCACGCTCGGCGGCGACGGCACCGTGAACGAGGCGGTGAACGGGTTGATGCCGGCCACCGGCGCGCCGGATCCGGATGCCCTGCCCGCGCTGGCCGTGGTGCCGGGCGGCTCGACGAACGTGTTCGCCCGCGCGCTCGGCCTGCCCAAGGACTGGGCCGAAGGTACCGGGGTGATCCTCGAAGCGCTCCGGGAAGGGCGTACCCGGACGATCGGGCTCGGCCGGGCCGACGACCGCTACTTCACGTTCTGTGCCGGGATGGGGCTGGACGCCGCCGTGGTACGCCGGGTCGAGCGGGCTCGACAGCGCGGCCGGATCTCCACCCCGGCGCTGTACCTGCGCTCGACGGTCGCCCAGTACTTCCTCAGCGACCGGCGGGACCGGGCGATCACGCTGGAGCTGGCCGGCGCGCCGGCCGAGAACGAGCTGGGTACGGTCATCGTGCAGAACGCGGCACCGTGGACCTACCTCGGCGACCGGCCGGTGAACCCGAACCCGGATGCATCCTTCGACCTCGGCCTGGACGTGCTGGCGATGCGCGCGCTGCGGGTGCCGAGTACGGCCCGGACCGTCGTGCAGATCCTCGCCCCGGACGGCGACCCGCGCGGCCGGCAGGTCCTCCGGTTGCATGACCTCGCCTCCTTCACCCTGCGGGCCGGCCGGCCGCAGCCGTTCCAGCTGGACGGCGACTACCTCGGCGAGCGGGAGAAGGTCGAGTTCGTCAGCGTGCCGCACGCGCTGCGGGTAATCTGTTAGGAGTACGGGGCGACTCGTACATGTGACACCTTGCCGGAAATGCTGGCACGTAGCCACGCAGGGTACTACATTGACTACCGGCTGTCGCAAGCCCAGGGGTCGGAAAAATCCGGACAGCAGGGTGCAAAACATCCGTGAGTTTGCTCACCTGACTGGACTTTTTCCATTACCACCTCTTGACATCGCGATAGTTCGTGAAAGCATTCACAAGCGGTACCAAATTGCCTGCTCACGCGCTACGGCGCGGGCGCATATAGGGAAGATCCACGCACACCGTTCGCACGATCCAAGGAGTGTTACCGCCATGGACTGGCGCCACCGTGCTGCCTGCCGCGACGAAGACCCCGAGCTGTTCTTCCCGATTGGGACGTCCGGCCCGGCGCTGCTTCAGGTCGAGCAGGCCAAGGCGGTCTGTCGGCGCTGTTCGGCGACTGACGAGTGCCTGAGCTGGGCGCTCGAAAGTGGCCAGGACGCCGGCGTCTGGGGCGGGATGAGCGAAGAGGAGCGGCGCACCGTCAAGCGCCGCGGAGGCCTGCGGGTCCGCGCTCACTCCGCCTGAGAAACCGCGAGAGCGCAGAGGCCCGGGACACCGTTCCGGGCCTCTTTCGCGGGCACCCGGCGAGCCGTGGTCATTGCGCGCTGAGCCCGACTTTTCCGCCGACACACTCGGGCTCAGCGCGCAATGACCATGCCAGGCGCGACCGCGCGGGCCACGATCAACTCGACCAGCTCCGGGGCGGCACCGAGCGGCGCCGTGGCCCCGATCGCGCCGGCCGCCATCGCGGAGCTGAGCGCGCGCTCGTAGAGCAGCCCGGGCGCGAGGAAGTACGCCGACACCACGACCCGGCGGGCGCCGGCCGACCTCATAGCCGCCACGGCCTGCCCCGGCGTGGGTGCCGCCGCGGAGGCGTACGCCGGCCGGCAGGGCACCCCGACCGCGTCCGACAGGGCTTGCGCGGTCGCCGCCACGGTCTCGCGGGCCGACTCGTCCCGGGTGCCGGCCGCGGCGAGCACGAGCCCGTCGTACCCCCGACTGATCTCGGCGAGCCGGCGCCGCAGCGCGCCGACCACCGCGGGTCCACCGAGCGCGCGTGCCTGCCGCACGTCGATCGGCAAGCCGCCGGCACGCACCTCGGCGAGCACGGCCGGCAGGTCGACCCGCCCGTGGTACGCCTCGGTCAGCAGCAGCGGCACCGCGACGGCCTCGGTGTGCCCGCGGGCCACCAGGTCGCGCAGCGCCGCCGGAACCGCCGGCGCCGTGTGGTCCAGGTACGCGGCGGCCAGGTCGACGCCGGGCCGGGCGGCTGCCACCGCCCGTACCAGGGCCCGGGTCGAGGCAGCCGCCCGCGGATCCCGGCTGCCGTGCGCGACGAGCAGTAGCGCCGTCATGTGACGGTGTGCAGCCCGCACTCGGCCTTGTCGAACATCGCCCAGCGGCCCGCCCGCGGATCCTCCCCGGCGGTGGTCCGGCGGGTGCACGGCCAGCAGCCGACCGACCCGTACCCGCGGCGCAGCAACGGGTTCACTGGCACGTCGTACCTCGCGATGTAACTGTCCACATCGGACTGTGTCCAGCTCGCGAGCGGGTTGACCTTCACCTTGTTGCGGGCGTACTCGAAGTGCACGACCGGCGTGTTGGCCCGGGTGCGCGACTCGTCGCGGCGCAGCCCGGCGGCCCACGCGTCGTAGTCGTCCAGCGCCCGCTCCAGCGGCTCCACCTTGCGCAGCGCGCAGCACTCGTCGGGATCGCGGGAGAACAGCCGCGGCCCGTACGCCCCGTCCTGCTGGCCCACGGTCAGCCGCGGCCGGATCGACCGTACGTGCACCGGCAGGCTCGCCGCCGCCTGGTCGCGTACCCGCAGCGTCTCCGGGAAATGCAGGCCGGTGTCCAGGAACACCACGTCCACCCCGGGTACCACGCGGGACACCAGGTGTACGAGCACGGCGTCGGCGAACGAGCTGGTCACGCAGAACCGGGCGCCGAACGTGTCCGCCGCCCAGCGCACGATCTCCTCGGCCGGCGCGCCTTCCAGCTCCCGGCCGGCCGCGGTGGCCAGCTCGGTCAGGTCGTCAATCGTGCGCATGCGCAGCCCCCTTGTTGAGTAACCCGACCAGCTTCACCGAGAAGACCCGGGCGCAACCGCGGCACTCCCAGGCGCCGTGCACTGTCTCATTAGGACGGAGGTCTTCCTCACCGCAGAACGGTCAGTGCATGACCACGACATGCACGCTCATCGCAGCAACCCCTCGTCGGCGCGGATCACCCAGTCGGCAAAAGCCTCATCGGGTTTACGGTCGTCCGTGTACCGCCGAGCCAACCGCTCCACATAGGACGGAAGCTCGTCGGCCGTGGCTTTCAGGCCGCGCAGTTTGCGCCCGAACCCGGCGGTCCGGCCGGCGGCCAGCGCGAGCCCGCCGCCCAGGTGCACCTGGAAGCCCTCGACCAGCTCGCCGCCCGGACCCGGGACCAGTTGGCCCTTGAGCCCGATGTCGGCGATCTGGGTACGGGCACAGGCGTTCGGGCAGCCGTTCACGTTGATGGTGATATCGGCATCCAGGTCGCCGAGCCGCTCCTGGAGCGTGGCGACCAGGTCAGCGGCCAGCTTCTTCGTCTCGACGATGGCGAGCTTGCAGTACTCGATGCCGGTACAGGCCATTGTGGACCGCCGCCAGCTCGACGGCTGTGCCTCCAAGCCGATGCCACGCAGCGCCTCCACCAACGGCGCTGGGTCCACGACGTCCAGCACGAGCAGCTTCTGGTACGGCGTGAGCCGTACCCGGTACGAGCCGGAGGACTCCACCACGTCCGCCAGCTTCGCCAGCTGCGTACCGGACACCCGGCCGACCACCGGCGCAACGCCCACATAGGACAGTCCATCGCGCTGGCGGTGTACCCCGATGTGGTCGATCGGCTTGTCCGGCAGTACCGGCGCCGGGCCGTCCACCAGCTTGCGGCGCAGGTACTCGTTCTCCAGCACGTCGCGGAACCTGGCCACCCCCCAGTCGGCGAGCAGGAACTTCAACCGGGCGCGGTGGCGCAGCCGGCGGTAGCCGTAGTCGCGGAACAGCCCGACCACCGCGGCCCACACGTCGGGCACCTCGGCCAGCGGTACCCAGGCACCGAGGCGCTGGGCCAGCATCGGGTTCGTGGACAGCCCGCCGCCGACCCACAGGTCGAAGCCGGGGCCGTGATCGGGGTGGTCCACACCGATGAACGCGATGTCATTCGCCTCGTACGGCACGTCGGCCAGCCAGGCCACGGTCGACTTGAACTTGCGCGGCAGGTTCGACAGCCCGGGATCGCCGATGTACCGGCGGGCGATCTCCCGGATCGCCGGGGTCGGGTCGAGCACCTCGTCGGCGGCGACCCCGGCGACCGGGCTGCCGACGATCACCCGCGGGCAGTCGCCGCACGCCTCGGTGGTGTAGAGGCCGACCGACTCCAGCGCCCGCCAGATCGCCGGCATGTCCTCGATCCGTACCCAGTGCAGCTGGATGTTCTGCCGGTCGGTGATGTCCGCGGTGTCCCGGGCGTACCGCGTGGAGATGTCCGCGATCGTCCGCAGCTGGGCCAGGTCGAGCTGGCCGCCGTCCACCCGTACCCGGAGCATGAAGTACTCGTCCTCGAGCTCGTGCGGCTCCAGAACCGCCGTACGGCCACCGTCGATGCCGGGCTTGCGCTGCGTGTACAGCCCCCACCAGCGGAACCGCCCGCGCAGGTCGGCCGGGTCGATGCTGGCGAAGCCGCGGTGCGCGTAGATCGTCTCGATCCGGTCCCGTACGTGCAGCGGGTTGTCATCCTTCTTGGTCCGCTCATTGGGGTTCAGCGGCTCCCGGTGGCCGAGCGCCCATTGCCCCTCGCCGCGTGCGCGCCGCGGGGGACTTGCGGTGAGTGCCATGGCGGCGTCCTCCTGGGTACGAGGACGCGCGGGCGCGCCGTTGCGCGGCGACGAGACGTCGATGAGTTGTGCCGGCGCATGCCGCGCGCCCGATGGACGGGTCGAGGCGGCGGATCAGCTAGCCGGACAGATGGCGCTGCGCACGCGGCCGTAGTCGACGTGGCGGCGGGCCACGAAGAATCGGACTACGGCGGCGGTCATGCGGTCATCCTGCCATGTCGATGGCGGCGGAACCAGCGCTTGGTGACGCACGACTCAGCCGCCGGGTCGGCGAGCCAGCGGTACCACGAGCACCGCCTCGGTGCCGCCGCCCGGCCTTGGCCGCAGCTCGATGCTGGCCCGCAGCTCGCCGGTGGCCAGGGTACGTACGATCTGCAGGCCCAGCCGGCCGTTGCCCTCCGGGTCGAAGCCGGCCGGCAGGCCCTTGCCGGTATCCGCGACCGTGACATGCAGCTGCCGGCGGAACCGGTGCACCGAGACCACCACCTCGCCTTCGGCGCCCTGCCCGTCCGGGCCGTGGAAGCCGTGCTCGACGGCGTTGAGCAGCAGCTCGTTGAGGATCATCACGAGCGGCGTGGCGATCTCGGCGGGCAGGATGCCGAACGTACCCTCGCGGCGCATGGTCACCCGGGCCTCCGGCGCGACCACCTCGGCGGCGGCCGAGGCCACCCGGTCCACGATCCCGTCGAACTCGACCGCCTCGTCCGACGACATCGACAGCGTCTCGTGCACCAGCGCGATCGACGCGACCCGGCGGACCGACTCCTCCAGGGCGGCCCGGGCCTGCGGTACGGAGACCCGCCGGGCCTGCAGCCGGAGCAGCGCGGCGACGGTCTGCAGGTTGTTCTTCACCCGGTGGTGGATCTCCCGGATCGTCGCGTCCTTGGTGACCAGCGCGCGGTCCCGCCGGCGCACCTCGGTGATGTCGCGGACCAGAACCAGCGCGCCGATCGGTACGCCGGCCGGCATCAGTGGCAGCGCGCGGGTCAGCACGGTCGCGCCGCGCGCCTCGACCTCCTTGCGCGGCGGTGCCTCGCCGCGCAGCGCGGCCAGCATCCGGTTGGTCGCCTCGGACCCCTCCAGCGGGTCGTCGGCGAGCCGTCCGGTCAAGGCCGCGAGATCCTCACCCACCAGGTGGGCGGCCAGACCCAGCCGGCGGTACGCGGACTGCGCGTTCGGGCTGGCGTAGGTGACCTTGCCGCCGGCGTCGAGGCGTACCAGCCCGTCGCCGACCCGCGGTGCGCTGGTCGTCTCGCCGGGGTGGCGCAGCGGCGGGAACGTGCCGTCGGCCACCATCTGGGCGAGGTCGTCCGCCGTGGTCAGGTAGTTCAGCTCCAGCTGGCTGGGGGTACGGGCGGTGGACAGGTTGGTGTCCCGGCCGACCACGCCCATCACCGCGCCGGGTTCCCCGTCCGCGTCCCGCCGCCGGACCGGGATCGCCTCGTGCCGGGCCGGGGTGTCGCCGTACCACACCGGGTCGCCCTCGCGCCAGATCCGGCCCTGGGTACGGGCGATTGCCAGGTGCGCCACCTCCGGCCCGCCCACCACCCGGCCCACCTGGTCGTCCTGGTACGCCGTCGGCGCGGTGGTCGGCCGGACCTGGGCGACGCAGACGAACGCCGGGCCGCTGACACCGTGCTCCGCCGGGTTCGACACCGGTACCCAGAGCAACAGATCGGCGAAGGAGAGGTCGGAGATCAGCTGCCAGTCACCGGCCAGGCGGTGTAGGTGGTCGATGTCGGCGTTGCCGAGGCCGGTGTGCTCCTCGACCAGGTCGCGCAGGGTGGACACGTACCCAGCGTGCCATGCGTACCCCTGAGTGGGGGTGGGGTTAACCCCCGTGGGGATTCGGGGGGCTCCCGGATCGATCCGCCCAGGCCAACCCGGAAGAGTCCAGCCTGACGACTCAGGGCGGGCCGGCCCCGGCGTACCCCGGCGGCACAAACGCCCCACCGCGGCCGCCGATCCAGTACGGGGCGGATTCGTCCGCCGGCAGGAGTCGCCGCCCGCACGCCGCACAAAGACTGTGCTGGACCTACGTGATGAGGGGGAGTACGCGATGTCGAGGGGACCGGTGACCGTACGGGTAGCCCGCTGGAGCGCCACCCACCCGTGGCGGGCGGTGGGTTTGTGGACGGTGTTCGTCGCGCTCTGCTTCGTCGTCGGATCGATGGCCGGTTTGCGCGAGGCCACCGACGATGAGCAGTCCATCGGCGAGGCCGGGCGGGCCGACCAGATCGTGAACGCCGGGCACTTCGACGATCCCGCCGTCGAGAACGTACTGATCACCGCGCGATCCGGCGCCCTGGACAAGACATCCGCCACCGCCGCCGCGACCGCGGCGACCGCGGCGATGAAGGCCCGGCCGGAGGTGGTCTCGGTGGCAGATAGTGTGCCGGCTCCGCGTGGCGATGGGCTACTGGTCCAGGTGAGGTTGAAGGACGGGTTGAACGCCACGGACGCGGTGCCGGCGCTGCTGGCCACGACCGCCGCCGTGCAGCGTGACTTCCCGGCGCTGCGCGTCGAGGAGGTCGGCGGCGCGTCCATCAACAAGGCGCTGGACGACACGCTCGGCAAGGACTTCAAGCGCGCCGAGCTGTTCTCCGTACCCGTGACGTTGTTGATCCTGCTCGTCGCGTTCGGCGCGCTGATCGCCGCCGGGGTACCCGTCCTGCTCGCGATGTCCGCGGTGTTCGCCGCGATCGGGCTGAACACCCTCGCCTCGCACCTGGTACCCGCGGTCGATGTCGGCAACAGCGTGATCCTGTTGATCGGGCTCGCGGTCGGCGTCGACTACTCGCTGTTCTACCTGCGCCGGGAACGCGAGGAGCGGGCCCGCGGCGCGGGACACATCGACGCCGTCGAGATCGCGGCGGCCACCTCCGGGCACGCGGTTGTGGTCTCCGGCATCGCGGTCATCATCTCGATGGCCGGCCTCTACCTGGCCGGGGATGTGGTGTTCTCGTCGCTGGCCACCGGCGCGATCCTGGT
>DASRRF010000545.1:0-2930 GCA_035695905.1 Micromonosporaceae bacterium
GGTGCAGCCGCATACCCGCCGTCGCTGCGGGCCGGCGCGCCGGTGCGGCTCGACTCCTACCGCACGATCGCCGACGGGATCGCCGTGGGCTGCCCCGGCGAGCTGACCTTCGCGCACGTCAGCAAGTTGGTCGACGACGTGGTCACGGTGACCGAGGAGAACATCACCCGGGCCCTGGTGATGCTGCTGGAGCGAGGCAAGCTGGTCGTGGAGCCGGCCGGCGCCGTCGGGGTCGCTGCCCTTCTTGCCCATGTGGTACGCCCACAGCCGCCGGTCGTTGCGGTGCTCTCCGGCGGCAACATCGATCCGTTGCTGTTGCTGCGGGTGATCGAGCACGGCCTGGCGGCGGCCGGACGGTACCTGAGCTTCACCGTGCGGTGCGGCGACCGGGCGGGCGAGCTGGCGGCGCTGCTGGCGTTGCTCGCCGAGTACGGCGCGAACGTGGTCGAGGTGGCGCACCGGCGGCACGATCCGCGCCTGCAGCTCGGCGAGGTCGAGGTGGAGCTGTCCGTAGAGACCCGCGGCGCGGAGCACTCCGACCGCCTGCTTCGCGGCCTTCGGGCCGCCGGGTACCCGGTGACCCTCAGCGGGGACAGTGCGCTCGGGGTTCGACGCTGAGTTGGAGCGCTACTTCACCGCGGTCCGCCGGGATGTCGGCACAGGCGACTAGCCCGCGAACGGCTCGAACCGGACCACGCTCACCTTGATCTCGGCGCCGCTCGGCGCGGTGTAGGTAACGGTCTGGCCGTTGCGCGCGCCCAGGATCGCCTGGCCGAGCGCGGACTCCGGGCTGTAGACGGTCAGGTCGGTGGTGGACGAGATCTCCCGCGAGCCGAGCAGGAAGGTCTCGGTGTCGTCCGGGTCGTCGTCGAACTGGATGGTGACCACGGTGCCCGGAGCGATCACGTCGGTGGACGGCGCCTCACCGACCCGGGCGGTGCGCAGCAGCTCCTGCAGGTACCGGATCCGCGCCTCCATCTTGCCCTGCTCCTCGCGGGCCGCGTGGTAGCCGCCGTTCTCCCGGAGGTCGCCCTCTTCGCGACGGGCGTTGATCTCGGCGGCGATCACCGGGCGCTGCCCGACCAGGTGCTCGAGTTCGGCCTGGAGCCGGTCGTGGGCGTCCTGGGACAACCAGGTGGCGAGCGCCTCGCGGTCGGTCGTGGACACTGACGATCTCCTCGGGTAGCGCTTGCACGAACAAGAGTCAAACCACCAAGTTACCAGTGGCCCGCCTCCGGGTTACCTCCAAAGATCTTGGGGGTACCCGTGTCCGCCGGGTCAGCGCCGGTCGGCGGGTCCGCAGCCGGGTACATCGGCGACCCGGGCGGGTCCGGTGGTGGCCAGCCGGTAGGTGCTGACCACCCGGGTCTGGCCTGCGGCTGCGCGTACCTCGACGGTGTCCCGGCCGACCTGGAGGCCGGACGAGGCCAGCGCCCGTACGGTGCACGACGCCGCGCCGCCGGCCGGCACGGTCACCGCGAACTCGATCGTCACGTGGTCGTCGGCGGTCTCCGTGACCCGGATCACGGAAGCTTCGTACGGCGGGTTCCCGTACTGCGCGTACAGCCGGAGGGTGAGCGCGAGCGCGCCGAGAGCTACTGCGATCGCCGTGAATACCGGCAGCCAGCGGCGCCTACGGCCGGGCTCGCGCCGACGCCCGTACCGCCCAGGCGGGAACACCGGGCCGGCGCCCGGGGTTGTCGCCTGCGTCGAGTCGATCACCTTTGGAGATCCCCACGGGATTTCTTGTCGGAGGGCTCGGTCAGAATGGGTCCCTCGCAGGATATGACGTCCTGCGGGTCCGAGGACGACGAGGGCAGGAGCACCGTGACCGAGAAGTTGCGCCTGATGGCCGTGCACGCGCACCCAGACGACGAGTCGAGCAAGGGCGCCGCGACGACCGCGATGTATGTCGCGCAGGGCGTGGACGTCCTGGTCGTCACGTGTACGGGCGGCGAGCGGGGCAGCGTGCTGAACCCGAAGATGGACCGGCCCGACGTCTGGGAGAACATGGCCGAGATCCGCCGCGCCGAGATGGACGAGGCCCGCGCGATCCTCGGCGTGCGGCAGGCGTGGCTCGGGTTCGTCGACTCCGGGCTGCCGGAGGGCGACCCCCTGCCGCCGCTGCCCGAGGGGTGCTTCGGCCTGCAGGACCCGGCGGTCGCCGCGGCGCCGCTGGTTCGCCTGATCCGGGAGTTCCGGCCGCACGTCGTCACCACGTACGACGAGGAGGGCGGCTACCCGCACCCGGACCACGTCATGTGCCACCGGGTCAGCGTGGCGGCGTTCGACGCGGCCGGCGACCCGGACAGCTTCCCGGAGCTCGGCGAGCCGTGGCAGCCGCTGAAGCTCTACTACCACATGACGTTCTCCAAGCCCCGGGTCACCGTGCTGCACGAGGCGATGCTCGCGGCCGGGTTGGAGTCGCCGTACGCGGAGTGGCTGGCCGGCTGGGACGACGAGGAGCGGCCGGACAAGAGCCCGCGGGTCACCACCCGGGTCGAGTGTGCGCAGTTCTTCCCGGTGCGCGACGACGCGCTGCGGGCGCACGCCACCCAGGTGGATCCGGACGGGTTCTGGTTCCGGGTGCCGATGGCGGTGCAGCGGCAGGCCTGGCCGACCGAGGACTACCAACTGGCGCGTTCGCTGGTGGACGGCACGATCCCGGAGGACGATCTGTTCGCCGGGGTCCGCCAGACCGTCTGTGCGTAGCTCGGCCGGTGCAAACCGGCGTACCGTGATGACGAGCGGGCCTGTCCCGGGAGGGTGCGATGAACACGGCGTTGGCGACGGCGAGCGTGCTCGCTACGAACAACTTCGGTGACACCCGGTCGGGCGGTCTGGCCGGACCGATGGGGCTGCTCGTCATCCTCGCGCTGGCGGGCGCGACGATCTTTCTGATCCGCAACATGAACGCACGGCTGCGCCGC
>DASRRF010000546.1:0-7593 GCA_035695905.1 Micromonosporaceae bacterium
GGCCCGTGCCGGTAGTCCATCGCCGGGTACGCCTCGGCCCAGAAGGTGGCGGCCTCCCGGCATTTCAGCGCGGCCTCGTACGCGAGGCCGATCGTCCAGCCCCGGCCGAGGAAGCTGATCTGCTCCACTGTGGACGGATCGAGCGGCAGCGGTGCGTCGACCGCGCCGGACGCGTCCGCGATCGGGCCGGACAGGTCCTCACCCAGATGCGCGCGGAGCAGGGTCAACGCGGTTGTGGCGAACCGGGTCTGCACCACCGACTTCTCGTCGGCGAACGGCAACCCGACCACCGCCCCGGCCAGCCCGGCGATCGGCGTGTCCGGGTCGCCGACCACCGCGATGGTCCGTACCCCGGAAGGCAAGGCGCGCAACAGGTCCAGCACCTCGGTCGTGGTACCGGACCGGCTGATCGCGACAACCCGGTCGTAGCGCCGGCCGGCCGGGAACTCCGACGCCGGGTAGGCGTCCGTCTCGCCGTGCCCGGCCCGTTCGCGCAGCCCGGCGTAGGCCATCGCGATGAACCACGAGGTGCCGCAACCGACCACGGCGACCCGCTCGCCGTGGCGCGGCAACCGGCCGGCCACACCGGGGGCGAGCTCGACCGCGGTACGCCAGCACGCGGGTTGGCTCGCGATCTCGGTGTCCACGTGTGCCATGGGCGCTCCGCTCTGCGCAATACGGCGCGATACAGCTATGTTTCGAGCGTTATTGTGCGCGAAGCCGCGGCGACCCCGCAACCAGACCCGGGCCGCGCTGCCCGGCTCCAGTTTCGCGCAAGCGACGCGTTTGCGTCGGCACCTTTCGCGCACTACTGTGCACGCATTCGGTCACGTTTTGCGCATGGGAGGCTACCGTGGACCGGTACGCCCGCTGGAACTCGCTACTGGAGCTGCTCACCGAGACCGGTCGGGTCACGGTCGAGGCCGCCGCGGGCCGGCTGAACGTCTCCCAGGCCACCATCCGGCGGGACTTCGACCAGCTCGCCCAGCAGCAGATGATCACGAGGACCCGCGGCGGCGCGGTGGCCAGCGGGGTCTCGTACGACCTGCCGCTGCGCTACAAGACGGCCAAGCACTCCGCCGAGAAGCAGCGGATCGGGACCGCCGCCGCGGCGCTCGTGTCGCCCGGCATGGTGGTGGGGCTCAACGGTGGCACCACGACCACCGAGGTGGCCCGGGCCCTGGCGGTACGGCCGGACCTGGCCAGCAACGCCGACGGTCCACAGTTGACAGTGGTGACGAACGCGCTGAACATCGCGAACGAGCTGCTGGTCCGGTCCCGGATGAAGATCGTTGTAGCCGGCGGCGTGGTCCGCCCGCAGTCGTTCGAGCTGGTCGGGCCGCTGGGCGGGGCGCTGATGCGCGAGGTGACGCTGGACGTCGTGCTGCTCGGGGTCGACGCGGTCGACGCCACGCTCGGCGCCGCCGCGCACCACGAGGGCGAGGCCGCGATGAACAGCCTCATGGTGGCCAGGGCCAAGCGGGTGGTCATCATCGCCGACTCGTCGAAGTTGGGTGGCCACGCGTTCGCCCGGATCTGTCCGGTCGACCGGATCGAAACGCTCGTAACGGACTCCGGGGCGGCGCCGGAGCGGGTCGCCGAGTTCGAGGCTGTGGGCGTACACGTGATTGCGGCTTGATCAGGGGCAGCGCGACCTGAGCATACCGAGTATGGTGTCGCCACTACTCGGACCGCATGGGGAGGTAGGCGGTTGGCTGCCGTCATCGAGATCACCGGCTTGCGCAAGACCTACCGCAGCCTGCGGCGCGGACCGCGGCGGGCGCTGGACGGCTTCGACATGGTCGTCGAGGCGGGGCAGATCCACGGCTTCCTCGGCCCCAACGGGTCCGGCAAGACCACGACCCTGCGTACCCTGCTCGGGTTGATCCGGGCCAACGACGGCCGGATGACGATCCTCGGCCAGGCGGTGCCGCGCGCCCTGCCCGCGATCGCGCCACAGGTCGGAGCGATCGTGGAGAGCCCGCAGTTCTTCCCGCACTTCTCCGCGCGGGACACGCTGTCGCTGCTCGCCGACGCCGGAGCGGTGCCCCGGCCGCGGGTCGACGAGGTGCTCGAGCTGGTCGGGCTGCGGGACCGGGCCAAGGAGCGGGTCAAAACATATTCACTGGGTATGAAGCAGCGCCTGGCCGTCGCCTCGGCCCTGCTGAAGCAGCCCAAGCTGCTGATCCTGGACGAGCCGGCCAACGGGCTGGACCCCGGCGGCATCCGGGAGATGCGCGATCTGATGCGCTCGCTCGTCGAGCTCGGCATGACCGTGGTGCTGTCCAGCCACATCCTCGGTGAGGTGCAGCAGATCTGCGACTCGGTGACGATCATCTCGCTGGGCCGCCGGGTCGCCGCCGGTCCGGTGACCGAGGTGCTGGCCCAGCACTCGTCCGGCTCGATCCGGGTCCGGATGGAGTCGCCGGGGGACCTGGCCACCGCGGCGGATCTGTTGCAGTCCAACGAGGTCACCGTCAACGTGCACCCCGACCACCTGCTCCTCGGCGGCGTCGACCGGCCCGCGTGGGTCACCCGTACGCTCGCCGAGAAGGGTCTCTACGTCAGCGAGTTGGTGCCGGTACTCGCCGATCTCGAGGACGTTTTCCTGCAGTTGACCGGTACCGCGCCTGTCGCCGGCCACCATCGCCAGGTGGATCAGAGCGTGCACGTGGAGGTTTCCGGGTGAGCGCGAGGAGCGAGCGAAGCGAGCCCCGCAGCCGCGAACGAAAGGAAGCGCAGTGAGTCTGCTCCGGGCGGAACGGCGCCGGCTGTTCAAGCGGCGGTTCACCCGCCTCATGCTCACCCTCGTGGTGGCGATCCTGGCGATCATCGCGGTGTCGTTCACCATCAACAGCCACCAGAATGGTCCGGCCGCGCGAGCCGCCGCGCAGGACCGGGCCACCGCGGCGTACGAGGAGCAGAAGCGGTTCTACGAGCAGTTCGTGACCGAATGCGAGGCGGCCAAGGCCAGTGGCAACGCCAACCCGGATCGGTTCCCGCCGGACTGCGGCAAGGGCACCGGACCGCAGCCGGAGATGTTCCCGGCCGACTGGTTCATGCCGTACGAGTTCAACTTCCGCAAGGAGTTCGGCTATCTCATCATGGTGTTCGCCGGACTGCTCGCCTTGCTGGCGTACGTCGTCGGCGCGTCGTTCGTGGGCGCCGAGTGGAACTCGGGCGGCATGATGAACCTGTTGCTCTGGCGTCCGCGCCGGGTGCCCGTCCTGCTCGCCAAGCTCGGCACGCTGCTCGGCGGCGTACTCGCTATCGGGGTAGTGCTCGGTGCACTGTGGACGGTCGCGTTCTGGTTCATCGGCAAGTACGACGGCAACATCACCAGGATGACGCCCGGCGCCTGGCGGTCGTTCGCGATCGACGGCGCGCGCGGGGTCGGGCTGGCGCTGGCATTCGCCGCGATCGGCTTCGGCCTCGCCTCGCTGGGCCGGCACACCGCCATGGCGCTCGGCGCGGCGGTGGGCGCCGTCGTGGTCGGCGAGATCGGCGTCCGGATCGCGCTGGAGCTCATGCGGGTACGGATGTACGAACGGTTCGTACCGTCCACCTATATATTCGCATGGTTCAACAAGAAATGGACTCTGTACGACTACCGGGCCTGCGAGTTCGCCCGGGGGGAGTGCCAGCCGAAGCAACTCGTCATCACCTGGCAGCAATCGGCGCTCGTGATGGGCATCACCCTGGCCGCGGTACTCGCGCTGGCCATCTGGGCGATGCGCCGCCGGGACGTGACCTGACCCGGCCGCGCGGCGGTGACGGCCCGGCCGGCCGGGACTAAGCTGTCCGCTATGGACCGCGCTGCCGACGTCGATGTGTCGGCGGACGCGGCCGCCCTGATCGAGGACGTCACCGACGACTTCGTGGACGGCGATGCCGAGGTCGGCCTCGACGGCGGTGGAGTGCCGCCGGTCGAGCTGACCGAGCGTGAGATGCGGGTGCTCGCGTTCGAGCGGCAGTGGTGGCGCCACGCCGGGGCCAAGGAGCAGGCCATCCGGGACACCTTCGACGTGTCCGCCACGCGGTACTACCAGCTGCTCAACGCGTTGCTGGAGAGCCCGGCCGCGCTCGCGCAGGACCCGATGCTGGTCAAGCGGCTGCGCCGGCTGCGTGCCGCGCGAGTGCGGACCCGCGCGCGCGGCGCCGCGGACCTGAGCCGCGGCGCCTGACCCCGCCCACCCCGGGCTATGGGTTCGTGTGCTGCTGGGCGTACGACTCCAGCCAGATCACCTGGGCCAGATCCAGCGACGGGCGGATCCGGGTACGTGCGGACTCGACATGCGCCGCGGTGACCGTCGCCGCGTCCAGCGACTCGCGCATCGCGGCCAGCGCGGCCTCCCGGATCAGCGCTGCACAGTCCGCGGCGGAGAAGCCGTCCAGGCCCGCGGCGAGCGCGGCCAGGTCGACATCGGGCGCCAGGGGTACGGTGCGCGCGGTGGCACGCAGGATCTCGGTGCGCGCCGCGGCGTCCGGCGGGGGTACGTAGACCAGGCGCTCCAGCCGCCCCGGGCGCAGCAGTGCGGGGTCGACGAGGTCGGGCCGGTTGGTCGCCCCGATCACCACAACGTTGCGCAGCGCCTCGACCCCGTCCAGCTCGGTGAGCAGCGACGCGACCACGCGATCGGTGGTACCGCCGTCGCTGGACTGGCCGCGGACCGGTGCGAGCGCGTCCACCTCGTCCAGGAACACCAGCGTCGGTGCGGCGTCCCGGGCCCGGCGGAACAGCTCGCGTACGGCCCGCTCGCTCTCGCCGACCCACTTGTTCAGCAGTTCGGCGCCCTTGACCGACAACACGTTGGCCTTGCCGGTGCCGGCGATCGCGGTGACCAGGTAGGTCTTACCGCACCCCGGCGGGCCGAACAGCAGTACCCCGTGCGGCGGCTGGACACCGAGCCGGGCGAACGTGTCCGGATAGGTCAGCGGCCAGAGTACGGACTCGGTCAGGAGCTGCTTGACCTCGGTCAGGTCGCCGACATCGTCCAGCGTCACCTTGGCGAGCTCCAATGTGGACTCCGCCATCGCGGTGGGCCGGACCACGTCCAGTGCGGCATCGAAGTCCGCCATCGCGACGGTCAAGTTGTCCACTGTGGACTTCAGTCGCAACGCGGCCCGCACCCCGGCCTCGCGGGCCAGCGCGGCCAGGTCGGCGGCGACGAATCCGGGGGTACGGCCGGCGATGTCGTCCAGCCGGACGTCCTCGGCCAGCGGCATGCCCCGGGTCAGCACGCCGAGCTGTTCCCGGCGCAGCGCGGCGTCCGGCAGCGGTACGGCGATCTCGGTGTCGAGCTGGCCCGGCTCGCGCAGTCCCGGATCCACCGACTCGGGCCGGCTGGTGGTACACACCACGGCCGCACCGGCGGCGACCATCTCGCGGATCACCTGGCGGAACGCGGTTGGCAGCGGGCCGGGTTGGTCGCGCGGAGCCAGCGCCTCGACATCCGCGACGAGCAGGATCGCGGGCGGCTCGGAGCGCACCGAGCCGGCGGCCTCGCGAAGCCGGGCCGCGGCATCGTTGTTGCTCAGCGCGGCAACCTCGGGCGCCCAGAGCGCAACGACCCGGGCACCGATCGCGGCGGCGACCGCACGCACCATTGTGGACTTGCCGGACCCGGCCGGCCCGGTGAGCAGCACGCCGAGGGTGACCGTGGTGCCGAGTTTGGTCAGCACCTCGCCGTGGTGGAAGCCGAGGTCGAGCAGCTGGATCAGCTCCTGTGCCTGGGTCCGCAACCCGGGCAGGTCCTCGATCGCGGGTACCGCCGGCTCCGCCGACGTGGTCGAGCGGGCTGTTCCGGGTACCCCCATCGGCTCTCCGGGCGCATGCGTGACGTGCCCGCCCTGCCAGCCCACGACGGTGTCCGTGGTGACCAGCACCGCGACGGCGGGCTCCGCGGCGACGACGGTGAGCAGGGTGGAGGTCCAGGCGTAGCCGACGGTGTTGGCCAGGCTGCGCCGACCGGCCTCCAGCAGCGAGCGGGTACTCGCGTCCGGTAGGACGTCCTGCGGCAGCAGCGAGACATTGTCGTCCGCGGTCACCACCTTGCCGAGTAGGGCCAACCGCAACATCTCCGGGCTGACCGCGGCGACAATTTCCGGCGGGCCGGCCAGGGTTATCCGGCGGGCCGCGACGGCCGGCGCCGGCGAGACGGTCACCTCGCCGCCCTCACGCAGCCCGAGATTGCCCAGGATCAGGTCGTCGGCGTAGAGCAGCGCGCGGCTCGCGGTCGGCTCGGCCAGCGCGGCGATGCCCGAGCTGGTACGCCGGCCGACCAGCCGGACCGGGTCGCCCGCGCGCAGGCCGAGCGCGGTCAGCACATCCGGATGCAGCCGCACGATGCCACGCCGGGCGTCCAGCGCGGCCGGCCGCAGGCTCGCGGTGAGGGTGAGGGAGGCCTCGGTCACGTGGCGAGCCTAGCCGGCCACCTGTGAGGATGCTGAGGCGTGCCGCCGCGCCGGCCGGCCCGGGACGTACCGTTGCGGGATGCCCGTCGCGCGCCGGCCGATAACCCGATGGCTGCCCAGGTTGACCCGTGGCCGGGCGATCGCGGCCGGCACCGTCCTCGCGCTCGTGGCCGGCGCCTGGGTCTGGGTGGCCTGGCCGCAGACACCGGGCTACACCACCGAGGACCGGATGCTGACCGTCCTATCCGGACCCGGCGGGGCCACCGCGGTCGACCTGGATACCACGTTCTTCCTGCCCAAGGGTGCGTCGGCGGCCAGGCCCGTGCCGGCCGTCCTGCTCGCGCATGGATTCGGGGGTACGAAAGCCAGCGTGGCTAAGGATGCCAGGGATTTCGCCAACCTCGGGTACGCCGTGCTCACCTGGACCGCCCGCGGCTTCGGGCGCAGCGGGGACCAGATCCACCTGGACAGCCCGGACTACGAGGTACGCGACGCGCAACGGTTGCTCGACTGGCTCGCCGCCCGTCCGGAAGTCCGTACCGACGCGCCGGGCGACCCGCGGGTCGGCGTCGTCGGCGGTTCGTACGGCGGCGGCCTCGCGCTGCTGCTGGCCGGGTACGACCACCGGGTGGACGCGATCGTACCGATGATCACGTGGAACGACCTGGCCCGCTCGTTCCTGCCCGAGTCCGCCGGCGGCGCGCCGATCGACGGCGTGTTCAAGAAGGGCTGGGCCGGCATCTTCTTCGGCAGCGGCGGCGGCACCGAGCGCGGCGGCGGCACCGAGCGCGGCGGCGCGGCGCGGGATCCGGTCTGCGGGCGCTTCGCGAAACCGGTCTGCGACGCGTACCTGGCGATCGCCACCGCCGGTCGGGGTACCCCGGACGGGATCGCGCTGATGCGCCGGTCCAGCCCGGCGTCGGTCATCGATCGGATCGCCGCGCCGACGCTGCTGATCCAGGGCGAGTCCGACACGCTCTTCCCGTTGTCCGAAGCGGACGCGAACGCGCGGGGCCTGGCCGCGCACGGCACCCCGGTCAGCGTCGCCTGGTTCACCGGCGGCCATGACTCGGGTGCCGGGCCACCGTCCGATCAGGACCGGGTCCGTTTCCTGACCGCGCAGTGGCTCGACCACTACGTCAGGGACCGCGGGGATCCGCCGGCGAACGCGTTCACCCT
>DASRRF010000547.1:0-3687 GCA_035695905.1 Micromonosporaceae bacterium
CGGCCAGCGACCACAGCTCGGTCTCCTCGGCCAGCAGGGCGCGTGCGTCGGCTTCGCTCAGCACCCCCGACCACACGCCCTTGCGGCGACCCGTGGTGCCCGAGGTGTAGTGCATCGGCCGGCCCAGTGGCGCGTCGGCCAGCTCGACCGGTGGCGCGTCGAGCACCGCACCGAGTGCCGCTGGGGTGTCGAGCACCAGCTGCGGCTCGGCGTCGGCGAGCAGCTCCGCGCGCTCGGCGGCCGGCAGCGCCGGATCTCCGATCACCGGGATCACCCCGGTACGCAGCGCCCCCAGCACCACCGCCAGCAGGTCGCCCGACGGCGGCAGCAGCACGGCCACGCGGTCGCCGGCTGCCAGTCCGGCACGCCGCAGTCCGCCGGCGGCGCGGCGCTGCGCGGCCACACTGTCCGCCGCGGTCACCAGGTGCGCTGTCACGCTGCTGTGCGTACCACAGTGGTTGGTAGCGACAGGAACGTGGCCGGTCCCTTGTGAGGACCGGCCACGCGGTGGGGCTGGGGTGCCTACGGGGTGTTGTTGGCGAGCGCGAGCAAGCGGGTGCGGTCGCCGTGGAAGTAGTCGCCGTCGACGCAGCCCGAGATCCCGGACACGGACCGGCAGTTGGTGTACTGCCACATCGTCCAGGTGCTGTACTGCGCCCAACCGGCTGGCAGGGTCGGCGTGCTCACGCCCCAGTGCGCGACCCAGAGCGGGCTCTTGGTGTACATGCCGGTCCAGCTGCCGGTGCAGGTGTTCCACCAGCTGGCGGTCGTGTAGATCACCACGTCCCGGGTGGTACGCGCCTTGTACTGGTTGTAGAAGCTGAGGATCCAGCTGCGCATCGAACTCTGGCTCAGGCCGGCGCAGCTGCCTTCCAGGTCGAGGGCACCTGGCAGCGTACGGTTGTCGGCCGACCAGGCGCCGCCGTTGCTGGCGAAGTAGTTCGCCTGGGTGTAGCCGCTGGAGTAGGACGGACGGGCGAAGTGGTACGCGCCCCGGATCACGCCCGCGTAGTAGGCGTTGACGTAGTTCGTGTTGAACTGCGGGTCCTTGTAGCTGGTGCCCTCGGTCGCCTTGATGTAGGCCCATTGCACACCGGCGTTGCGTACCGAGGTCCAGTTGATCGAGCCCTGCCAGTGCGACACGTCGATGCCAGGCGTGGTGGTCTGGATGCTGATGTCGTCGCCGGCTTTGGCGGTCGAGCCGGTAGCAGCCGACGCGGGCTGCGACATTGCCACGGTGGCGAGGAGAGCGAGAGCCGAAACGGTGCCGAACAACACGCGCCGTAACGACCGGGGGTGGTGGTGGGTCACTGCGAACCTCCCTGATCAGGAGCAGTCGGAGCGCCGCGGGGTTGCGGCAGTTCTCCAAAACCGCGGCTACGCCCCCAGCGCCTGGGCCACGCGATCGCGCAGCTCAGGCAGACGTGCGTACAGCACGTCACCGGGGCATTGGGTGGCGACGTAGTCGCGGTGGCCGACGATCGCCTGGTGCGGGTCCAGGCGATAGACGTCGCACAGCCAGGCACAGGTCGCGACGAGCTGGTCGAACAGCATCGTGGTGGTGTCGACCGAGGTGTAGAGCCCCTCGTTCTCGATGCCGATCGTGTGGTCGTTGTGCCCGGCGCACTGTGCGCCTCGTACGTGTTTGCCGTGCTGGATCGCCCAGAGGCTGCGGTCCCGGCCCTCCATCAGGTAGCCGCCGCGGCTGATGGTCAGCTGCTGACCGGCGTCGATCCAGCCGTTGGTGTCCATGTGCAGGTCCTGGATCCAGTGCGACAGCTTGAACGCCTGGGCCAGCGAGTAGTCGGTGCTGTTGGCGCTCGCCGTGTGGTGCACGATGACGTGGTCCGGCCAGCGGTTCAGTACGGTCACCGGACTGCTCGGCGGGCGGGCGTTCCACTCCGCGCGGGTGTAGATCCGCGGTGGCGTGACCGCCGCGTCGGCCCGCCGTGGCGCGGCCAGGTCGGCGGCTCCGCCGAGGACGACGCCGCCGGCGGCGAGCGCGGCACCGCCGAGCAGGCGCCGCCGGGACAACGGTGACGAGTGGGGGGTCGGGGGTCCGGGTCGATCCGGCGCCATCAGGTCTCCTCCTCCCGAGTGGCCAGGAATCGCGCGTCGCGTGACCTGGCCAGGAGATTTCTTCCCATAAGAAAAGCGGTCATGGCGAAAAGTGTCAATGGTCACAGCGATGAGCCCGGTGGAAATTGCGGGATATATTGCCTGATCTGCCAGTCCCACACAGCCCCGCGGCCGTTTGCCGACGCCGAGCTAGGCCGGATAGACCTCGATCTCGGCGGCCTTCACCGCCACGTGGACTGGGGCGCCGGGTACCAGAGCCAGGTCGGCGACCGCCGCCGTACTGACCTCGGCGGTGAGCGGCACCGGCCCGGTGACGGTCACCCGTACGCTGCTGCCGTACGGGTCCACGCTGGTCACGGTGGCGGGCCAGACATTGCGCGGGCTGCCGTACGGGGCCTCGCGGTACACCGAGACGGCGGCCGGACGGAACGCGATCAGTACGTCGCCGTCCGGCACCGGAGACTCCATCGCCTGCACCGTCTCCGCGCCACCCGAACCCTGCGGCTCGACGATCTTGATGCGCCCGCCGTGGGCGCGGCCGTGCAGCAGGTTCAACCCGACCAGCTTCGCGACGTACCGGGTACGGGGGCGGCGGGCCACCTCCGCCGGTCCGCCCTGTTGCACCAGCCGACCGGCCTCGAGCACCACCAGCCGGTCCGCGAGCAGCATCGCGTCCAGCGGGTCATGGGTCACCACCAGCGCAGCTCCCGGGAAGTCGGCGAGGTGGTGGCGCAGCTCGCTGCGTACCTCGATCCGGGTCTCGGCGTCGAGCGCCGCCAGCGGCTCGTCCAGCAGCAGCAACTCGGGCTCGACCGCGAGCGCCCGCGCCAACGCCACCCGCTGCGCCTGGCCACCCGACAGCGACCGCGGCCTGCGCGCCGCGTACCCGGTGAGGCCGACCCGGTCCAGCCACGCGCCGGCGACGAGCCGGGCGGCCCGCTTCGGCGTACCCCGGCACCGCAGGCCGAACCCGACGTTGTCCACCGTGGACAGATGCGGGAACAGCAGGTAGTCCTGGAACACCACGCCGACCGACCGGCGATGCGGCGGTACGAAGACCCGCCGCGCCGGATCGTCCCAGACCACGCCGTCCTGACGCAGCTGCCCGTCGTCGAGCGGCCGGAGGCCCGCCAGCGTACGCAGCGCGGTCGACTTGCCGGCGCCGTTGGGCCCCAGCAGCGCCACCACCTCGCCGGCCGCCACCTCCAGCCGCAGGTCGAGGTCGAAGCCGCCCCGGTAGCGGACCCGCAACTCCGCCCGCAGCCCCGGCACGGCACTTTCCGCGGGGCCCGCGCGTTCAGCGGTCATTGGGGCCACCACCGGTCACGGAGCAGGGCCAGCACGGCCACCGAGGCGACGAGCATCACCACGCTGAGCGCCACCGCGGCGTCCGGATCGCTCTCCAGCGCGAGGTACACGGCGATGGGCATCGTCTGGGTACGCCCCGGGAAGCTGCCCGCGAACGTCACGGTCGCGCCGAACTCCCCCAGCGCGCGGGCCCACGCGAGCACCGCGCCCGCCCCGATGCCGGGCAGCACCAGCGGCACCGTCACCCGGCGGAACACCGTCAGCCGGTCGGCCCCCAGGGTCGCCGCTGCCTCCTCGTAC
>DASRRF010000548.1:0-2764 GCA_035695905.1 Micromonosporaceae bacterium
CTGCCGGGTCGTGTACTCCATCTTCGACCAGTGGACCAACGCGTTCCGGGCGGACTTCAACGCCATCACGAACACCGGCGCGACGGCCATCCCGGCCGGCTGGGAGCTGCGGTTCTCGTTCGCCAACGGTCAGGCGGTGACCTCGATCTGGAACGCCCTGTCGGCCCAGACCGACGCGAAGGTGGCGGTCACCAACCAACACTGGAACCCGGCGCTCGCCCCGGGTCAAACGTTCAACGACATCGGGTTCATCGGTAGTTGGAACAACGTAACTAACGCCAGACCCGTCAGATTCACGCTCAACACAACACGATGTACGGTCGGCTGAACCAGCATTCAACGAAGCGTCCCCGGCCACGCCGGGGACGCTTCGCTTATGGCACGGCGTGCCGCGGGCGGCGCGGGCCGCGCAGCGGTAGCGCCGCCAGCACGCCGACCGCGAACCCGAGTACGTGCGCCAGGTACGCCACCGAACCCGCCCCGGAGACCGCGTACCCGGCGGAGTAGACCCACTGCAGCACGAACCACAACCCGAGCACGAACCAGGCGGGCAGCCGCAACGGGATGAAGAACAGGATCGGGACGAGGCTCCACACCCGGGCCCGCGGGAAGAGCACCAGATACGCACCGAGCACCCCGGACACCGCACCGGACGCACCGATCAGCGGCTCGACCGAGCCCGAGTTGGCCAGCGCGAAGCCGTACGCGGCGACGTACCCGCCGATGAGGTAGAGCAGCAGGTAGCGCAGCCGGCCGAAGCGGTCCTCCACGTTGTTGCCGAACACCCACAGGAACAGCATGTTGCCGAGCAGGTGCAGCCAGCCGCCGTGCAGGAACATCGAGAACAGCACGGACAGCACGGGCCGCTTGGAATACCCGGGCGGCCCGACCACGCAGCCCGGACCGCGGCGCCCGACCCCGACCTCGCCGTTCGGCGCGGTGGGCAGTTGCTTGTTATCCATGAGCTCCTGCGGGATGGCCGCGTACCGGTCGTAGAAGGCCTGCTGCCGGCACAGGTCACGTAGGCTGACCGACTCCACGCCGGAGGTCGAGACCGCGGGTGTGACCAGAAACACGAGCACATTCGCGGCAATCAGCAGATACGTCACCCAGGGCGTACGGCGTACCGGATTAACGTCGTGAATGGGGAGCACCACGCGATCAGTGTGCCCCCAGGCGCCCAGGGGGGAAACGTGTTCGAGGTACAGGTTGTGGTTCGGGGCTATGAGCTGGACACGCAGGGTCACCTGAACCATGCGGTCTACCTGCAGTACGCGGAGCATGCCCGGTGGGAGTATCTGCGCGCGGTCGGCATCTCCCAGGACGCGCTGCTGAACAGCGGCGTCGGTCCGGTCAACCTGGAGACCACCATCCGGTACCTGCGCGAGCTGCGCGGCGGTGACGAGGTCGGGGTGTCCTGCGAGTTTGTCTGGGGGCCGGGCAAGACCTTCCAGATCCAGCAACACATCACCCGGGCCGACGGAACGCTGGCTGCGGAAATCACCAGCGTCGGTGGCCTGCTCGACCTGGCGGTACGCCGGCTCGTCGCGGATCCGGCCGACCGCTTCCGCGAGCTGGCCAGCACACCCGACGGCTTCTAGTCCGGCGCGAGCAACAGGACGGCGTACGCGGCGAGCCAGTGCTCGACCATGTAGTCGCTACCCGCCGCCTGGTCCAGCGACGCGGCGGCGTGCCGGCGCACCGCGGCGGCAATGACCGGCACCCGCGGATCGCCGTCCGGCAGCGCCCGGGCCAGCCGCCGCCAGCACCACGCCCGGCTCAGGTTCAACCCGTGCAGGTGCGCGATCTGCCCGTCGCTCGGGTCGCTCACCGCGACCGGCTTGAACAACGACACCGGCTGCCCGTCCGGCAGGCCAGGCAGGAACCGGGCCAGCCATCCGGTGAACTCGTCCGGCGGGAGTACGGCCGACATCAGCTCCGCCTCGGTGAGCGCGGGTGACAGGAAGTCCGACCCGGACGGCTCGTACCCGCCGGGATAGTCCGTGTCGCCGGCGAACCAGCGGTATGCGGCATCGGTTATCGCGGCCAGCAGCGCGGGATCGCTCGCGCGGGCGTACGGCAGGGCCAGGGACAGGGCAAAGGCCGAGTTCTGGTGTACGCCGTGCCGCACCGGGTACGCCGCCTTCGGCAGCCACCGGGTGAACTGTGCGGCCAGCGCGCCGGCGAGCGGGCGGAACGCGGCTGACCACCGTACCCCGTCCGGATCGTCCCATGTGGACAGTTCATGCGCCAGGGTGAGCGCCCAGCCCCAGCCGTACGGCCGCTCCCACGCCGGCCGGTCCGTGACGTACCGCGCCTCGGCAGTCAGGGCCGGCGCGGTGAGGTGCGCGCCCAACCCGGCCCGGATCCGTTCCACCGCCACCACGTCCGATGCGGTACGCAGCAGCCGCACCAGCATCCAGTGCATCTCCACGCAGGAATGCCAGTCGAAGGAGCCGTAGAACGCCGGATGGACGTCCCTCGGCCGGGGACGGTCGTCCGGATCGTCCATCCGGTGCCTGATCTCGTTGGGGTACTCGCGGACGATGTTCGCCAGGCCGACCGCGGCCCAGTCGGCCGCTTGCGGCGGCGGCCACGCCGGGTTGGGTTCCCGCACCCGTTGCATGATAGGGCCATGCACAAGGTCATCCGGTGGTCCGCGGTGGATCTGGCGGCCCGCGGGACGGAGCTGGCCGGCGTACTCATGGACGCGACCGACGACGGCGCCTCGATGGGTTTCCTCGCGCCGCTTGCCCCGGACGCC
>DASRRF010000549.1:0-10301 GCA_035695905.1 Micromonosporaceae bacterium
ACGGATAGGATGCCCGCTCCCATACCCTCGGCTCGTGCCAGAAGATCGCGAAAGCGCAGTGCGCCGGACGCGGGTGACGCCCAGCCGTCGGAGACCTCAACCAGGCGGGTCTCCGGCCGCTCCAGCCAGGCCAGCACCCGCTCGGTCTCCGCGGCACTAGCGCACGGGGTCGGTCCGGGACCGGGTCGCACCGTCTCGGCGGTGGCGCGCAGCGCATCCAGCAACGGCCGTGGATGCCTGCCGGGTACCGCGAGCCCGGCCGCGACCAGCCGGCCGTGCCGCACCACGGCCAGCTCCCAGCCGCCGTCACCGGTACGGCGGGCCGCGACCAGCTCGGCGAGCCCGGTGAGCGCGACGAGCCGCTGCATCCGGCTGGACGCCCGGAGCAGGGCGGCGAGCCGGGCGCGGACCACCGCCGCCTCTTCGTACCGCAGCCGGTCGGCGAGCACCCCGATCCGGGCCAGCAGCCGGTCGACCACAGCTCCGGGGTCGCCCGTGATCACCTCCCGCACCGGATCGGCCGCCTGTGCCGCGTACTCCTGCGGGGTGATCCGCAAATCACAGGGCGCGAGGCAACGCCCGAGCTCGGCCAGCACGCAGGCCGGGGTGGGGGTCCGCGGCGATAGCCGCGGGGTGCACTGCCGCAGCGCGACCGCTTCGTAGATGCCCGCGGCGGCCAGCTCCGCGGTGCGCCGCCGGGCGAACGGTCCGAGGTAGGCCGCACCGTCCGCGGCCAGTTGCCGGACCAGGGACAGTCGGGGGTACGGCTCCGCCGTGAGCTTGAGCCAGAGCACCCGTTCCGGAAACTTCGCGCGGCGGTTGTAGGGCGGCGCGTGCGCGGCGATCAACCGCAGCTCCCGGACCTCGGCCTCCAGCGCGTGGGCGCACTCCACCGCCTCCACCCGCTCCGCCGCGGCCAGCATCTCGCTGATCCGGGCGCGCTTCTCCGCGGCGGTGAAGTAGCTGCGTACCCGGGTCGCGATGTCCCGGGAGGTGCCGACATACAGCGCGCGGTTGTCCCGGCCGCGGAACACGTAGACCCCGGGGACGTGCGGCAGGCCCTCGGCGAGGTGCCGCTTGCGCCGCTGCGTAGGGGTGACCGCGCGGATGAACTCCAGCGCCTCACCGATTGTGAAGATCTTGTGCCCACCGAGCCGCGCGATCAGAGCGTGCAGCACCTCCACGGTGGCCCGGGCGTCGTCCAGGGCCCGGTGGGTGGGCCGGTTGACGGTACGGAAGTACGCCGCGAGCGTGCCGAGCCGCCGGTTCGGCACCTCGTCCGCGGTGAGCACCCGCCGGGCCAGCGCGGCCGTGTCGAGCACCCGCGGCTTGGGCCACGGATAGCCCTGCCGGAGGCAGGCCGCCCTGAGGTGGCTCACGTCGAACGGCGCGTTGTGCGCCACCAGCACCGCGCCGCGACAGAACTCCAGGAACGCCGGCAGCACCTCCTCGACCGGCGGGGCAGGGGCGACCATCGCCTCGGTGATCCCGGTCAGCACGGTGATGAACGCCGGGATCCGCTCACCCGGGTTGATCAGGGTGGCGAGCTCCCCGAGCGGCTCGCCGCCCTGGACCTTCACCGCGCCGATCTCGGTGATCCCGGTGCCGTCCGGCGCGCGCCCGGTGGTCTCCAGGTCGACCACGACGAACGTGATGCTCCGCAGGCTCACCGCACCCGGATCGGCGAGCAGGTCATCCAGGGTGGTCTGGACGTACGGCAGCGGCACGGGTGGACAGTAGGACAGGGGTACGACAATCTACCCAGCGCCGGCCGCGTAGGCGATGCGACACTTGACAGCATGCCCTCGCCGGAGCCGTACCCAAATGACCGACCTGAGGAGTCGGCGGCTTCGGCTTCTTTTGACTCACCTCTTGAACCCGAGCTCTCGCCTGAACCCGAGCTCTCGCCTGAACCCGAGCTTGAGCCGACCCTGCCGGAGCTGGTCCGGCAGCGGGTCATCGGGCTCGCGGCGGGCGCGCTGACCGGGCTTCCGGTCGACGAGCTGCCGATCGGATTACGACGGGTTGCACGGTTTGCCCCGAACCGGCGGGCCAGGCTGGGCGGAGCGGCGATCGCCAGCCAACTCGCCGGCGACCCGCTGTTCCGGCAGCGGGTGGCCAACCGGGTGCTCGCCGACGTCGGGGATCTCGGGGCGGCGGTTCTGGACGGCGTACGCCCGGCCGCCGCCGACCCGGTGGACGTCGCCGCGCTGGCCTACCTGGGCCGGCCGGCGGGCTGGTTGGAGCTGGTCGAGGCGGCCACCGACGCGGTACGCGCCGAGGCGGACAGCGCCGCGGTCGCCGACCTGATCCGGGACATCGAGGGGCGGGCGGCCCGCGCCGAACATGACCGGGCGGTGGCCCGGGTCGAGGCCGACAAGCTGCGCGATGAGCTGGCAAAACTGCGTGACGAGACCGCCGGGATGCGCGACGAGCTGCGATCGACCTCCCGGCAGCTGCGCGAGCTGCAGGCCAAGGAGCGCAAGGCCACCGACATGCTGGCCAGCGAGAAGGGCCGGGCCGCGCGGTCGGTTGCGGATCATGAAGCGGAGGTACGGCGGCTGCGCGCGCGACTGGCCGAAGCGGAGAGCGCCGCCGGAGCGGCCCGGCAGACCGCGAAGGACACCCGGGCGGTCGACGACACCAAACTCTGGCTGCTGCTGGAGACGATCGGGCAGGCGGCCATCGGGCTGCGCCGCGAGCTAGCCCTGGACCCCGGGGACCGGCTGCCCGGGGACTTCGTGGCGGACATCGCAGCCGACCGGCCGGAGACCGTACTCGCCGCCCGCAACCGGGCGCTCGACGCGGACGACCCGGTACGGCTGGACCATTTCCTCGGCCTGCCCAAGGTTCACCTGGTGGTGGACGGCTACAACGTGACCAAGCGCGGCTTCGGCGAGGTATCGCTGGAACAGCAGCGCAGCCGGTTGGTGAGCGGCCTGGGTGGACTCGCCGCGCAGACCGGCGCCGAGGTGACCGTCGTATTCGACGGTGCCGAACGGGTGCACGGTCTGCCGCCCGCGCCGCGCGGCGTACGGGTGCTGTTCTCCCGCAAGGGCGAGACCGCCGATGAGTTGATCCGCCGGCTGGTCCGGGCCGAACCCGCGGGACGCCCGATCGTGGTGATCTCGTCGGATCGCGAGGTGTCGGATGGGGTACGCCGGCACGGCGCGTACCCCTTGGGCTCCGACGCACTGCTGCGCCGGCTGTCCCGCTCCTGACCCGCCCCGCGCCCTCGCTCCGCCTGCCTCTCGCTCCGCCTGCCTCTCGCTCCGCCGGCCTTGATCGACTCGCTTTGCAGAAGGATGCGGCTTCCGGCTCGCGCCGTAGCCGCGCCTTTCTGCAAACCGAGTGGATCAAGCGGGCGGCGGTTTTGTCGTACCCCCTGCGTAGCGTCCTGGGTGACCGGAACGACGTGGTCGATGGAGGAGGGGCAATGCTGGTCGACTGCGACAACTGCTCGGTGCGGGGGCGGGCCTGTGCGGGGTGTGTGGTGAGCGTGATGCTCGGTGCCCCGCCGGACGGGGTGGAGCTTGATGAGGTGGAGCAGCGGGCGCTGCGGGTGCTGGCTGACGCGGGCATGGTGCCGCGGTTGAGACTTGTGCCGGGCGGGGGCCCGCCCGGCAGGCCGGATCGCTACCGGGTGGCCTGAGCAACCGGGCCAGCCCGGGGGGCCGGCCCGCGCCGGCAGCGGGGTGCCTGCCGGCAGCCACGCGCCGGGCGTCGTGCCCGCGCCGGCCATCCTGTGGCGGACCTAGGATGGGCCGGATGAATCCTCGAACCTGGGCCGTCGTCGCGTTCGCCGGGCTGCTGGTGGTGGCGGCGGTGACTGCGGCGCTGGTCGTGCCGTGGTCGCGACCGCCGGCGCCGCGGGCCGACCAGCTCGCCGCGTTGCATGAGCTGCCCGCGGACCAGGTGGCCCGGGGCCGGGCTCTGCACAGCGAACTGCGCCCGTCGTCGTACGGGTCGCTCGTGCTGGGTTTGGCGGTGGCCGTGATCCTCGGGTTCACCCCGCTCGGCGCGAAGCTGGTGACAACCGTCGCGCGCCCGTTCGGTGGCCACTGGGTGGCCCAGGCCGTCCTCGGCGGGCTGGCCGTGGTACTGGTCGGCGAGGTCATCGCGGTGCCACTGGCCGCCTGGCGGCACACCATCCTGGTGCGGTACGGGCTGTCCACCCAGACCTGGGGCGGCTGGCTCGTCGATGTGCTCAAGGCGTACGCGGTCGGCGCGGTGATCGGCGCGGTCGCGTTGCTCGGCTTCTACACGATCACGAGGCTGTCCCCGCGGTGGTGGTGGGCGTGGGGAGCGGCCGGCGCGGCGGCGCTCGTGGTCGTGCTCTCGTTCGTACTGCCGGTGGTCGTCGAGCCGATTTTCAACAAGTTCACCCCGATGGAGCCGGGACCGCTGCGGGATCGCCTGGTGGCGCTCGCGCAGCGCGACGGCGTACCGGTCCGCGGGGTGCTGGTGGCGGACGCGTCCCGGCGTACCCGGGCGGTCAACGCGTACGTTTCCGGCCTCGGTCCGACCCGGCGGATCGTCGTCTACGACACGCTGCTGCACGAGGCGACCGAGGACGAGGTGGAGTCCGTCGTGGCACACGAGCTGGGGCATGCCAAGGACGGCGATGTCTCGGCGGGTACCGCGCTGGCCGCGTTGGGCGCGGCGGCCGCGGTGTGCGGGCTGTACCTGCTCGGCGGCTGGACCGGCCTGCTGCACCGGGCCGGGGTCGAGTCGCTCACCGATCCACGCGGGATCGCCCTGCTCGTCGCGATCACCACGCTCGCCGGCCTCGCGGCGGGACCGTTGCAGAATGCGGTGTCCCGGCGCATCGAGGCCCGGGCCGACGCGCACGCGCTCGCGCTGACCGGCGAACCGGCCACCTTCGAGGCGATGGAACGCCGGCTGGCCCTGGTCAATCTCGCCGATGTGGACCCGAACCCGATCGAGCAGTTGCTCTTCGCCACCCATCCGTCCACTGTGGAGCGGATCGCGGCGGCGCGGGCGTACCAGCGGGCCACCCGATGACGCGGACGTTGCTGGTCACCAACGACTTCCCGCCGCGCCCGGGCGGCATCCAGTCGTTCGTACACAACCTGGCCATCCGCCAGCCACCCGGGTCACTGGTTGTCTACGCGTCCAGCTGGCGCGGCGCGGACAAGTTTGACGCCGAGCAGCCCTTCCCGGTGGTCCGCGAGCCGACCAGGGTGCTGCTGCCCACCCCGCGGGTGGCCCGCCGCGCCGCCGCCCTGGCCCGCGAGTACGGCTGCGACGCGGTCTGGTTCGGCGCGGCCGCCCCGCTCGGCCTGCTCGCCGCCGGGCTGCGCCGCCGGGCCGGGATCACCAGAGCGCTCGCCCAGACACACGGCCACGAGGCGGGCTGGGCCATCCTGCCGGGCGCTCGCGGCCTGCTCCGGCGGATCGGCACCGAGGTCGACGTGGTCACCTACCTCGGCGAGTACGTGCGGATCCGGTTGGCCCGGGCCGGGCTGCCGCGGCTCGAACGGCTCACCCCCGGTGTGGATGTGGACGCGTACCACCCGGGCGTCGACGGCTCCACGGTGCGCCGGCGTTACGGACTGGGGGACCGGCCGGTCATCGTCTGTGTCTCACGGCTCGTCCCGCGTAAGGGCCAAGACGTGTTGGTACGGGCGTTGCCGCGGATTCGCCGCCGGGTACCCGATGCCGCCGTGCTGGTGGTCGGCGGTGGCCCCTACCGGTCCACTGTGGAGCGGCTGGCTCGGGAAGCGGGCGTCGCCGCGGATGTCGTATTCACCGGCTCGGTACCCTGGGCCGACCTGCCGGCGCATTACGCCGCCGGTGACGTATTCGCGATGCCGTGCCGGACCCGCCGTGGCGGACTCGATGTGGAGGGTCTCGGAATCGTCTATCTGGAGGCGTCCGCGTCCGGCCTGCCGGTTGTCGCCGGTGCTTCCGGTGGCGCGCCTGACGCCGTACTCGATGGTGAAACGGGTTATCTGGTCGATGGCCGGGACGTGCCGGCGGTGGCCGACCGGATCGGGGCTCTGCTCGCGGATCGGGAGTTGGCCCGGCGGCTGGGTGCCGCCGGGCGGGCCTGGGTCGAGTCGCAGTGGCGCTGGGACACCCAGGCCGCCCGGCTGGCGGCACTGCTGCGGCTCATTCCCCGTTCTCGTTGACGGTGTCCCGGATCGACGCACCCACCGCGGCGTAGTGGCCGGTGACGTCGGCGACATCGGCCGTCACATCGGCACGGCGCTCCACCCGTCCCGCGCGGGCCGCGCCGTTGGCTGTCTTGGTGCCGACCCAACCGGCCACCTTCCGGCCGGCCGCGTTCCGCCAGGTCTCACCCTTCCAGTTGATACCCTTCGCGGCGCGGCTGATGTTTCCGAGTCCCTTGCTGGCGGCCTTCGCGCCCTGCGCCACGATTTTCGCCATCGGTCCGACCACTCCGCCGAAGTAGCCTGCCCCCTCGATCAGAGCGCCGACGACGTCGCCGTGTGACGCCTTGACCGCCATGTCGACAATGCTCATGCCGGCGGCGACGAGCCCGCAAACCTGGCAGACGAAGGCGGCCATACTCAAGCCGACTTTCGCCGCTTTCCAGATCGGGTTGCTCGTCAGCTTGTCCCAGAAGCCTCCTTCCTTCTTCTCCGCCTCCTCTTTCTTGTATCTCTTGATGTCGTCTACCGCGTCCTTGGTCGCCTTGTCCCGGGCGTCGTGGCAGGCCTTGTCGCAGGCTGCCTCGATCCGGTCGTCGGCGCACCGCTCGGTCGGACACTTGAAGTGCGTGGCCTTGTACGACTCGATCGCCTTCTTCGTGGCGGCATCCCGCTTCTTGTGGCAGGCCTTGTCGCACGCAGCCTCGATCCGGTCGTCGGCGCACCTTTCGGTTGGGCAGCGGAAGGTGGGCTTCTTCTTCTTGGGCGGCTTCGGCTTCTTCTTCGGGCACGCGGGTTCGTCACCGGTGCCGCAGAGCAGCCGGAGTCCATGTGGATCGGAAAACGTGGTCGGATTGTTGCCGGCGTACGCATAGGGGTTGGACCATTCCGGCATCCGTAGGTCGAGCAATGCGTCCGGACTGGTGAACTTGCCGATGGTGGGGTCGTAGAAGCGGGCGTCCAGCGAGATGAGTCCGGTGGCGTCGTCCTCGGTCTTGCCGAGGTACCCGCGCTGGGTCACGGTGATGTCGTCGCGCCCACCGCGGCGCGCGCCGAACGGTAGGTAGCGTTGCCGGTCAACGTGTCCGGTGGCGTTGTCGATGGCGATCTGCTCGCTGCGCTGCGGGTCGGCGAGCAGCCAGGTCAGGGTTCCAGCGGTGCGTACCGCCACCGTGGCGCCGTCGCCGGCGGTGTAGTAGCGCCGCGCGGTGACCTGACCGCCGGCCAGTACCAGCTCCATCTGTCCTAAATAGAGAGTAGTACGACCGGGATCGCGCCGGATCAGCCGGTCGCCGTCAGCGTCGTACACGTTGTCGGTGGCCTGGCCGTCCGTGACAGCGCGGCTGAGCCGGCCGAGCGGGTCCCAGTCGAACGTGGTGGTTTTGCCGGCGACGTTTCGCGAGGCCAGCTCACCCGCCGGGCCGTACGTGTACGTGTCCGTCCGCTCGGGCCAGGTGACTTTCGAGACCGCGTTGGGCCGGGTGGAGCTGGCGCCGGGGGTCGGGTATGTGTAGTCGCCTTTGTGCCCGGCGGTGTCCTGGCTGGTGATATTGCCCACCGAGTCGTAGGTGAAGGCTCGCCAGTACGGGTCGGGACCTTTCCAGTCCGGGCTGTACCACCAGCCGGCGGAGCAGTCGGCCTGGGTGGTCGTCCAGGCGAAGATGAGCCGGTTGCGGGTGTCGTAGTTGAAGCATTCGGACTGCGGGGTGAGTACCCCTCCGACGGTGGTGGTCTTGTCGGTGATCCGGACGATGTTGTCAGCGGCGTCGTAGTAGAAGTCGTCGTCCTGGGCCTTGACCGGGGTCGCGGTGTCGGCGTTGGCCAGCGTGGCCACGTTGGTCAGCCGGTTGGTCGCATCGTCCCAGGCAAGGTTGCGTTTGACCTGTCCGCGGCTACCGTACCTGCGCTCGGTCAGCCGGCCGGTCTTGGAGTATGTGCTGCTGTTGACGTAGATGGACAAGCCACCGTAGTCGGAGGTGAGCCGGTCTGCGTACCCGAGGCCGGTGAATGATGCGGTGACCTTCTCGGCGGCCAGGCCTCCAGCGGCCGGCATGCCGGTTTCGGTCTGGTGTCCGGCCTTGTCGTAGGCAGCGGTGAAGGTGTATGTGCCGGCGAGCAGACCCTCCGATCCGGGAATGGTGAGGCGAGTGCTGGTCGGCCGGTGGTTCTCGTCGTAGGCCAGGATCTCATCGGTGTACGCGTTACCGCCCACGAAGCTGGTCGCGGATGTGAGCTGGCCCTTGGCGATCGTGTCATACCTGCGCTCGACCAGCTTCGTTCCGGTGTCCGCGTCGCCGGACCAGACCGCGGTGATCCGGCCGAGGTCGTCGTAGCTGTTTGAGATCTTCTGCCCTCTACCGTCCACGGTGGACAGAAGCTGCCCGCCGGCGTCGTAGGTGTACGTGGAGTCGCCGGCGTCCGGATCGTGCGACGCGATCCGGCGCCCGGCCCAGTCGTATTGGAACGTGCGGACGTTGCCGTTCGCGTCGGTGATCTTCGTCAGGTTGCCGTCCAGGTCGTACTCGAACAGCGTCGTCTGCGAGACGCCCCAGTACACCCACTCCACGGCCTTGGTGACCCGGTCGCCGGCGTCGCTGACGTAGTCGGTGGCGCCACCCGCCGGAGGCACCACCGACTGGAGATCGGCCCCGGCCTGCACGTACGAAGTGCGGCGCAGTTCGGTGGCGTAGCTCTCCTCGGCGGTGGCGGTCGCCCGCTCCGCCCCGTCGTGGATGTGTTTCGTCCAGGACGGCAGGTCGGTCGCGGCGGGGTTGAGCAACCCGGATCCGGGGGTCGAACCGTTGTGCACCGGTTCGGACGTGACGTTCGTCAGGCCGCGAGCGTCGTACGCCGCGGCGGTGACGATCCGTCCGCCGCTGGGTGAGGCAGTCTGGGTCTCCCGGTCGCGGCCCCAACCGTCGTCGAACGCGTACGTGGCGAACCACTTCGCCGTACCGCCCGTGCCGGACTGCAGCGTTTGCGTGGTGGTCTTCGCCGGCGCGGTGGGCTGGCCAATTCCGCCGTCATAGGTAGTGGTGTAGGTCATTGTCGCCGAGGGCGTTCCACCCGAACGCGGGTCGGCCGGCCCCCACACCGCGGTGGTACGACCCAGGGCATCGTAATCCACCTCAGTCATCTTCCCATCCGGGTCGATCACCTCGGTGGCGCCGCCATGCAGGCGGTTGGGCCAGGTAGTCGCTTGCTGGCCCAGCGGGTTGGTCATGACTACGCCGTTGACCGGCCAGTTCACCGCGGGGCTGTAGGTCGTCGTGGTGGTCTTGCCGAGCGCGTCCGTGCCGGACCGCATCCGCCCGTAGTTGTCGAAGGAGCCTTTGGTAACCGAGACGTGGGTGGCGTCGGTCCAGCTCCGGCTCTCCGTGATGTTGCCGTTGGTCGGCTGGTTGGTGGCCGGGTCGGTGCCGCCGTCGTAGAGATTTGTGGTCCGCCCGATCACGGTGCCGTTCGTGCAGTCGTCGCCGGCGTGTTCTTCGGTGGTCGCCGGGTACGACATCATCCACAACGCTGTGTTGCGGACGTACGTGGTCCTGGTGCAGGTGTTATCGGCGAGTCCGTCCTGGCCGTAGTCGTTGCGGGTGATCGGCAGGCCGAAGGCGTCGTATCCGGTTCGCGAGTCGGTGTAGCGGTACGACCCGTCGGCCAGCGTCTCCCGCGCCCGCGAGCGGACCGGGTTGACCACCGACGGGTCCAACACCCCCGGGCCGTCGCCGGTCACCTGGCGGGCGAACTCGTGCCGGACCGCCTCGAGCTCGGTGTACTGGCGTTGTGCCGGGTCGGAACTGTATGTCGTCATCTTCCAGGAGCGGTTCTCCAGCTCCTGGCCAGCCAGCCAGCGGCGGTCGTCGACAGCGTTTCCGTCGAAGTCGGTCACGGTGGTCCGTTTGAGCGTGCCGTCGGCGTACTTGTCGTCGTACATTCCGCGAAGGAACGAGTGGGTGTCCACTGTGTACCCGGTGGGGTCCGTCCCGCTGCCGGTCAACCGGCGTACGTTCGGGTAGCCGCGGGACTCGTTCCAGGTCGCGGCCTCGATCACCTGGGTGCCACCGGTGTCGTTGCTCGGGATGGTCAGCTTCGTGCCGAGGTAGCCGGTCGGGAACGCCCACGCCGGCTTGTTCAGGTACTCGTAGCTGGTGACCATGTCCGGTG
>DASRRF010000550.1:0-1848 GCA_035695905.1 Micromonosporaceae bacterium
GCTGGCCGCCGCGGTCGCCGCGGTCCGCGCCGCCTGGCGCACCCCCGGCTGGGAGTCCGGGCTGGCCGGCGCGGCGCAGGCGGCCGGCGGTGCGGGCGACCCGCTAACCGCGCGGTGCAGCGCCTGGCTGCTGGTGGAGACGCTGGCCGCGGACGGCCGGGTGACCGAGGCGGCGCAGGCGGCCCGCGCCGCGGCGGTCGCCTGCGCCGAGGACCTCGCGTACAGCTGGCAGACCCGGTTCCTCGCGGCCGAACTGTGGTGCCTGGCGTTGCACGGTCAGGCCATCGACGACGTGGTACGCCGCGCCGGTGACCTCGCCGACCGCACCCTGCCGCCGGACGCCCAGGCGTACGCGGTGGCCGCGGCGAGCCTGGCCGAGGCGGACGGCGGCCTGTTGGCCCCGGCCCGGGCCAGGCTGGCCGCCGCGCCGCCGGCCCCGCCGGACATCGCCGTACTGCTGGACTGGGTTACCCGGGAGGCCGCCTGGCTGGACGGGCAACCGGAGCACGCGGTGGCTGCGGGACCGCCCGCCGGCCGGCTCCGGCTGCTGGACGGGCTGCGCCGGATCACCGCGCGCTGGGCCGCCTACGACGCCGGGTTCCCGGCGCCGTCGTCCGCCGCGCCGGGCGAGGATGCCGCGGTGGGTGAGGATGCCACGGCCGGGGAGCCGCTGGCTGCGGTGCGGGACACCCTGGCGGCGTGGGCGGCCGCCGCTGGTGACCCGGACCGGTTCGGTGCCGCCGCGGCCGGCTGGCACGACCTGGCCGTCCGCGAGGAGATCCGCTGCCTGCTCGCGCACGGCCTGCACGAAACCGACCCGGCGCAGGCCGTACCACCGCTGCTGATCGCCGAGCGCCTCGCCGAACAGGCCGGCCTGGTGGTGCTGCTCGGCCGGGCGCACCGGGCGCTGCGCCGGCACGGGGTACGCCGGGACGTGCGCGGCCCGCGCGCCGGCACGCAGCTCACCGACCGGGAGCGCGACGTGCTGCGCCTGGTCGCCCAGGGTGAACCGACCCGGCGCATCGCCGGCCAGCTCGGCATCTCCAGCGAGACCGTGGAGACCCACATCCGCTCCGGCATGCGCAAGCTCGGCGCCCGGACCCGCACCGAAGCCGCCGCCCGCGCCCTCGAGGTGCTAGGTGGGTAACCACGAGACTCCCCGGTACGTCGTGGCGAACACCGCCGACGCGACCAGCGTGCTGCGCCGGCTGGCCCGGGCCGGCTGGCAGACCCGGGAGGGGTTCGCCCTGCCCGAGACCGGCTGGGACGTCCGCGAACACCGGCTGGTGCTGTTCGGCCGGGTGTCCGATGTGGACACCGTACGGCTGGCCGTCTACGCCGCGGCCCGCGGTGCCGGGGTGGTGGCGGTCGCGGACCCGGGTACCGAGGCCGGCCAGGCGCTGCTGGCCGACCTGGCCCGGATCGGACCGGTCCAACGCGACCCCGACGAGGGGTCGGGTGCCCCGGTTGGGTGGCAACCGGACCACGACGGGTTGCCGCTCACCCCGGAGCAGCAGGCGCTGCTGGAGCGGCTGGCCAGCGGGGAGACCATCGCCGCCGCGGCGGCCGCCGAGTTCCTCTCGCTGCGTACCGCGAACCGGCGCATCGCCCAGGCCCGGGAGGCGTTGGGGGTACGGACCACCCGGGAGGCGGTCCTCGCCTACCTGCGGCACCGCCGGCAGCACTGACATCGCGGCTAGGCTCGACCGGTGACCTCATCTCAGATCGGCAAGCTGGTACGCGACGGCATCCCCGACCTCATCCGCCGCGACGGCGCCGACCCGGTGGTCCGTACCGCCGAGGACCACGAGGTCCCCGACCTGCTACGGGCCAAGCTGGCCGAGGAGG
>DASRRF010000551.1:0-22511 GCA_035695905.1 Micromonosporaceae bacterium
CGTTCGCTTGCCTCGGGGGATGACCTGTGCTCCCCAACCTGCCGGGGTCCGGGTAGTCGCCCGGATGCAGCGCGGCTGCGAACTGGTAGCGGCCGGCGGTCAGCCGGCGAAGGTCCCCGGCTGCGCCAGCGGCACCGTGAAGCTGACCGTGGTGCCCTCGCCGGGTTCGGAGGAGGCCTCGATGGACCCGCCGTGTGCCTCGATGATCGCCTTGGTGATGGCCAGGCCCAGCCCGGTCCCCTGGATGCCCTGCCGCTGCGTACGGGAGGACCGGAAGAACCTGTCGAACACGCGCGGCAGCTCCTCTACCGGGATCCCGACCCCGGTGTCGCTGACCCGCAGCTCGGCCATCCCGGACTCGGCGGCGGCGGTGAGTACGACCCGGCCACCGTCGGGCGTGAACTTCACGGCGTTGCCGATCAGGTTGGTCAACGCGCGCTCGAGCTGCTCGGTGTCGGCGTCCACGATCAACGGGTCGTCGGGCGTCGCCACCGAGATCCGTACGTCGCGGCCGACCGGCTGGCCGAGCGCCTCGAGTGCGCCGTTGACGACCTTGTCGATGCTGACCGGGTGCCGGCTCAGGGTGAACATGCCCGCGTCGATCCGCGAGATCAACAGGATGTCCTGCACCAGCGCCAGCAGCCGGCGCGCGTTGCGGTGCGCCACCTCGAGCAGTCGGCTCTGGCCCGGCGTCAGGTCGCCGGCGTCCCCGTCGAGCAGCATCTCCACGTACCCCAGCACGCTGGTCAGCGGCGTACGCAGGTCGTGCGAGACGGACGATACGAAGTCGCTGCGTACCTGGTCGAGCTGGCGCAACCGTTCGCTCGCCGCGCGCTCCCGCTCGTACGCCTCGACCAGCGCCTGAGTGGCCTCCCGGTCGGCGGTCACGTCCCGGGCGATGCCCACGAACCCGACGATCTCGCCGGCGGCGTCGCGGATCGAGTTCGTGGTGAGCGACACCGGGACGTGGCTGCCGTCCTTGCGGACGTACGTCCATTCCCGGGTCTCGGTGTCGCCGGCGCGCGCCCGGCCGGCGATGACCTCGAACCCCGGCGCGATACCGAGCTCGGCGGCCCGGTCGGCGATCTCCGCGGGGTCGTGGAACGAGGTCAGGGTCGACCGGTGCTTCACCTCGTCCGGGCGGTAGCCGAGCAGCCGCTGCGCTCCGACGTTGAACACGGTGACCAGGCCGTCGGAGTCGCTGCCGATGATGGCCTGCTCGGTCGCCGCCTCGAGTACGTCCGCGAACAGCCGTTCCAGCTTGCGGCGTTCGGTGACGTCCAGCGCGGTGACGAGGATGTGGCTGATCTTCCCGGACTCGTCGCGCAGCGCGGTGCTGGTCCACGCCACGCGGTGCCGGGCCCCGTCTGTCGCCAGCCAGTCGCTCTCGCCGTGCTGCGGGTACCGCCCGGAGAGCACCGACGTGAACGCCTGCCCCGCCGCGGCCACCTCCCCGGGGCGGGCGAACAGCCACCACGGCGGGTCGCCGACCACGTCGCGCAGCCGCCGGCCGGTGAGCTGCTCGCAGCTGCGGTTGAACAACTGGATCCGGTAGTTCCCGTCGAGCACGAGCACCAGGTAGTTGGCGGTGTCGAGGACCGTACTGGTGAACTCGTGGTCGCGCCGGATCCGGGCGGCGGCCTCGGCGAGGGCGATGGTGTTGCGTCGCTTGCGGGTCACCAGTTGGTGCGTGGTCACCCCCACCACCCCGGAGACCGCGACCAGCAGCAACGTGCGGCGCAGCTCCGCCATCGGGTACGCCGGCCCCCCGATCGCCACCGGCGGCACGAAGAACACCGCCGCCTCCAGCACCAGCCCGACGATCAACTGCCACCGGTTGTGGTAGAGCGCCAGCCACACCACGGGCAGGATCGCGAGCGGGCCGTACCCGGACGCGCCGCCACCGGCACCTTCCCGGAGCAGTGCGATGACCGCCAGGAACCCGTATACGGGCATCACCTCGCACCAGGCCGGCCAGCGCTGCCAGGGCAGTACCAGCGCACCGGACACGATCACCACGAAGATCACCGTGGCGGCGACCAGCGCACTGAGGTTGTCGATGGGGGCGAACGGAATCGTGGGAAAGGCGAGCCCCGCCACGATGGCGAACGGCAGCACCCGGCCGCCGCTGCCCGGTGAGGCCAGCGGCCGGATCGGGGCGTACGGCTGATCGGGTACGGCGGGCTGCCGGTCGCCACGCGGCCGGTCCGTGCCGTTCACCCAGTGGATGGCGGCCGACCCGGGACCAGGTCGACTTGTGGGTGTGTTTACCCGCGTCATGCCGCTGCCCGTACTCAGGTGATCCTGGCTCGTTGCGCGGCACCGAGCGACTTGAGCGCGGCGGTGGCAGCGGCGAGGCCGGCCAGGGACGGGTCGAGCGCGGCCCAGCTGACGTCGATGCCGACCCGCGACTCCGGTACGAGCGACTCCCACTCCTGGTCGGCGACCGTACGCAGCATCCGCCGGCCGATCCGCTCCGCGGCGCCGAGTCCGATGTCGTGCAGCACGACGACGAACTGGCTCTCGCCGTACCCGGCGATCAGGTCGCCCTGCCGAAGCACCTGCGAGAGGATCGCCGCGAGCCGTCGCAGCAGCAGCCCGGAAGCCGGGTTGTGCCGTACGCCGTGAATGTCGATGATGCCGAGCACCACGTCGGCGCCGCCCGGCAACTGCCGCAGGTGCTGTTCCAGGTACCGCCGGTCCGGCAGGCCGGTGAGCCGGTTGAGCAGGGCCGCGTGCACTCCCCTGCTACGGGTCGCCGGCTCCTTGCGCGCCACGGCCGCGCGAACCAGCCCTTCACGGGTACGCATCAGGGTGCGTGCCACCGCGCGGATCACCTCGCGTTCGGCGGCGTACGCGGCTTCGAAGGCGCCCAGGCCGGCGTACGCGATCGACCGCAGCCGGGGCAGTTCCGCGGCCGCCAGCGGGTCCTCCCGGTGCGGCATCCGGCTGATCAGCAGCAGCGCTTCGGTGTGCTTCCGGGCGGCGATGGACAGGCAGGCGGTGCCCGCCTGGCGGATCGTCCGCACCAGCTCCTGGTTTCCCCCGGCCTCCAGCAGCGGGGCCGGATCCACGGTCACCGCCTCGCCGAGCGCGGCCAGGCGCGCCGCGGCGTAGCCGTACACGGCCAGCTCGTACGGCGGTACGGTCCGCAGTGCGCCTTCGCGCCGCCGGCGCACGAAGTCCGACACGACCGTACGCAGGATCCGCTGGCAGCCTTCGGTGTCTCCGCGGTGGTCGCGGGACAGCGCCAGCCGCACCGGCACCAGCGCCCCTGGGGAGTACGTGTCGCCGCCGGTCGCCAGGCGTCTCGCCGTCCGGTACGCACTGAACGCGAGCGTGTGCAGGTCGGCGCGCGAGTACGCCGCGGCCAGCTCGTACCAGGCTTCGACCATGCCGTACCCGGGCTGCGCGCCCTGCAGCGCCCACTCCGCGTCGCGGAAGTGGTCCAGCGACTCCTCGATCGATCCGGCGGCGTACCGCAGCGTGCCGACCAGGGTGTGGTAGCGACCGAGCAGCCTCGGGTCGGGATGGTCGGCCAGCGCGCTCCATGCCGCCGTGACCGCGTCCTGGGCTCCCTGCTCCGCCCCGGGCGATGCCGCCACCACCGTGACGAGCCGCAGGACGCGCAGCTTCGCGACCTCCGCCGGGCTGCGCCGTACGCCGAGCAGCCGGTCGAGCAGCCGCAGCGCCTCGGCGGCGTGGTCGTGCTGCAACAGCACCCGGATGTGCTCCTCGACCGTCTCGACCCCCGCCCCGACCCGCTCCTCGGCCGGCTCCTCGAACCGGCCTTCCCGCCCGGCGGCGATGCCCTCATCGGGTGCCCGCCGGGGCGCGGACTCGTTGTGGTCGCGGACGTCCCCGGGCTTCGCCGACTGGTAACCGGGCGGCGCCGCAGCCTCGCCGGGCCGCGGAACCGTGTCGAGCTCCCGCCACCGGCCGGCACTCTCCGGGAGCGGCTGGACAGGTCGTACCCGCGGGCGCGGCTCGGCGGGTCGTACCCGCGGCTCGGCGGGCCGTACCTGCGGGATCGTGACGCCGCGCAGGCGCAGTACCACCGGCGTGGCGACCGCGAGGAGCAGCACACCGTACGCCGTCACCGGCAACGGATCACTGGTCGTCTCCGCGATGAGGTTCCACCCGGCGTGGGTGCCCACGGCGACGGCGAACCCTGCGACGACCAACCCCACCCGTTCCGGGGTACGCCGCCCCAGCCCGGTCGCGACGACCGCGGCGCCGAGCGCGGCGAACAGCGGATGTCCCAGCAGCGCCACCGGCCCCCGGGACAGGCCGAAGTGGAGCATCGTGCCGACCGGATCCTGCCCGAGCGCCGGGCTGGCGTGATACCACATCGCGAAGTAGACGAGGTTCTCGGTGAAGGCGAAGCCGATGCCGCTCGCCGCGGCGGCGAGCAGGAAGCTGAGCCTCCCGGAACGCCGCCGCTCCTTCGCCGACAGCAGCGCTGCCGTGACCACCACGGCCAGCAACTTGAGCGACTCTTCGACGGCCGGCGCGAACACCACGGCCCGTACCAGGTTCCAGGTGCCGGACGCGTACACGAGCTGGACGAGCTGCAGGCCCACGAGTGCGGCGCCGGCAGCACCCCACGACAGGCCGAACACGATGCTCCACCTGTCGGCCAGCCGCCCGACCCACCACAGGCCGGCCGCGGACAGCACGGCGTAGAAGGCGGCGGGCACGACCGCGGTCACCAGCGCGGCACGGCCGTACTGGCTGGCCACGAGCAGCGGCACTGCGAACGCGGCGAGCAGGCAGCCGTACGCGACGCGGTCCGTCCTGGTCAACGCACGCCTGTCTGCCACGCTCGCTCCCGGTCTCCCGTCGCACGCGGTCGAATCCACTGTCCGTACAACGCCCCGTACGCAAAGTAGTGTCAAAATACGGCGAAAACCGGTCAGAAACCCGGAAACGCCCAGCATGCAACCGAGCTGCACCTGACGAGAACCGACGGGGCGAACGGACCTCTCAGACGGTGTCCGGTATGACAGAACTCCTTCCCATTCCCGGTAACCCGCGGGTCGCTTCGCCGGCCCGCCGCCCGTGGTCCCGGGTCGCGCTCGTCGCGGCGCTGGCCGCCACGGTGCCGCTGTTCATCGGTGCCGAGCACCTCGTCCGGGGGCCCGACAGCACGCTGGCCTGGTGTGCCGCGGCCGCGGTGCCCGCGGACACCCTCGAGTCCGTCAGCGCGCCCGACGCGCGACGCTGCGGGCTGGAAGGCAAGACGATCACGTACGACGGGATCGCCGCCGTCGTCCCCGAGGCCGGGACGGCTGTGGCCGCCTCCGCCGTCACCACCGACGGCGAGCTCGAGCTGGTGGTCGACCACGCCGCGGACGGTTCGGTACGGGTGCACGGCCACCACGTGACCGCGCAACCCGCGCTGCTGGTGCCGGCCGCCACTACCAGCTCGACCTGCGGCGACGGGACGTACAAGCACCTCGGATACCGGGCGGGCAAGACGTACCAGTGGTACTACAACCCGAAGAACCGGCCGAACTCGGTGACCGGTACGGCGGAGTCCGCCATCGTGGCCGCCACCAGCTCCGTGTTCGCCGGCCGCAACCGGTGCGGACAGCCCGCCGACCTGAAGGTCAGCCAGAAGTACCTGGGGAAGAACTGGCGGCACGCCCAGGTCGACAGCGCGGGCACCTGCACCGGCAACGACGGGTGGAACGTCGCCAGCTGGGCGCGGCTCGACAAGGCGCTCGGCATCGCCTGCACCTACTACTCCGGCGGCACCGGGACCCGGTACGTCCTCGCCTCGGACATGGTGCTCAACTACTCGGCCTCCTGGTTCACCACCAAGCCGTCCGGCTGCCGCCAGGGCACCGACCTGCAGTCCGTCGTGGTCCACGAGCGCGGCCACACGCTCGGCCTCGGCCACGTGGATCCGCGCTACCACCCCGGACAGGTGATGACCACGACGATCCCGTCGTGCACGTACAAGCGGCTGCTGGGGCTCGGCGACTACCGCGGCCTGGTCCGGCTGTACGGCCACCGCTGACCCCCCCGACAGACACTGCCGGCCCGAGCCATGCGGCTCGGGCCGGCATCTCTTTGGGCTCCCCCAACCGGGGGTACGGGCTCGGATCAGGCCGAGAACATCCGGATCATGTTGATCACGCCGGGGCCGATCACGACCACGAACAGCGACGGGAACATGCAGAACAGCATCGGGAACAGGATCTTGATCGGCACCTTCTGCGCCTGCTCCTCGGCGCGCTGCCGGCGGCGCAGCCGCATCTCCTTCGCCTGCTCCCGCAGCACGTTCGCGATCGGGATGCCCAGCTCGGACGCCTGCACGATGGCGGAGGCGAACGTACGGAGCTCCTGGATCGTGGTGCGCTGCGCCAGCGTACGCATCGCATCGGTACGCGACATGCCGATCCGCATCTCCTGCAGCAGCCGCGAGGTCTCCCCGGCCATCGGTCCCCTGCCGTTCTGCGCCACCTGGGCGAGCGCGGCGTCGAAGCCGAGCCCCGCCTCGACACAGATCGTGAGTACGTCGAGGATGTCCGGCAACGTCCGCCGGATCTCCTGCTGCCGCCGTATGCCGAGGTTGTAGACCAGCAGGTCCGGTACGAAGAAGCCCGCGACGGCGCCGCCGAGGGCGCCGAGCAGGCTCATGCCGGGGCCGCCGTACAGGGCGCCGATCGCGGCGCCCAGCGCGGCGACGACCACGGTGGCCGTGCCTTTCGCCTGCATCACCCGGGACATCGGCCAGTCGCGCGGCTTGCCGGCGAGGTCGAGGTGCCGCTCCAGCCGGGCCACCGCGGCGGTCGGGGTGAGCACCCGGACCAGCTCGCCGATCCGCCTGGCCAGCGGCGTCACCACCCGCTCGGAGAACGGCGCCGGCTCGTCCGCCTCACCGACCAGCTGGTACGTCCGGTCCACCGTGGCGAGGGTCCGCTCCACTTCGGCGCGCGGTGCCGTACCCGAGACAAAGGACAGTACGAAGACGGCGAAGGCGGCGGCCAACGCACCCGCACTGGCGAGAAGAAAGCCGAGTGTCATGTCAGACCTCCACCTTGACGAGCCGGCTCATCCAGAACGCGCCGACCGCCAGCATCACCACGGAGACCGTCAGCATCGCGACCCCCATCGGTTCGGTGACCAGCGGACGCAGGTACTCCGCGCGGGTGAGGCCGAGCCAGCCCGCGACGGCGATCGGCATGCCGGTCAGCACCCACGCCGACAGCCGGCCTTCCGCGGACAGCGCCCGGACGTGCCGGCGCAGCCGGGAACGTTCCCGCATGGTGTCCACAGTGGTCTGCAGCACCTCGGCCAGGTTGCCGCCGATCTCGCGCTGGATCCGGATCGCCATCACCAGCCACTCCAGGTCCTGGCTGCCGGTACGTTCGGCCACCTCGTCCAGCGCCGCTTCCATCTCGATGCCGAGCCGGGTCTTCGCCAGCGCCCGGCCGAACTCGCCGGCGACCGGCTCACCGCCCTCGCGTACCAGGACGTCGAGCGACTGCGGCAGCGAGAACCCGGACCGCAGCGCGCCGATGACCAGCTGCAGCGAGTCCGGAAGTTGTTCGGCGAAGCCGCGGGCCCGGCGAGCGCCGCGCATCCCGAGGTACAGCCGGGTGAGCAGCCAACCCCCCGGTGCGCCGAGCAGCACCGCGGCCCACCACGGCAGCAGCAGTACGCCGAGCGCGACCATCGCCAGGGCGACACAGATCCGCAGCAGCAGCCATTCGTTGGGTCGTAGCGTCACCCCGGCACGGTCCAGCTGCACCGTGATCCGCTCCGCCGAACCGCGGGCCCGGACCACGCGTTCGGTCCAGCCGAGCATCACCGACGCGATCGGGTGCACCGACGGCGCCGCGCCGCTGCGGACCGGCAGGGCCCGGCCGGCCCGGTGCTGTTCGATCTGGTTCAGCCGCCGTTCCTCCCGGCGCTGCACGAACCCTGGCCGCAGCACCAGAACCAGGGCCAGGAACAGCCCGGCCGCGGTCAGTGCCGCCGCACCGGGCAGCAGCCAACCCGGCCCGGCCGGCACGCGTACGGGCGCCGGGCCCGCCGCCGCGGCGAACCTCACCGGCACCGTGGCGACCAGCCGCTGACCTGCGACGACGGCCGTTACGTCGAGCCGTGCCCGCGCTCCGGCGAGATCGCCGGGCACGTCGACCCGTACCGCGAGCGACGGCGCGGCGAGCGTACCCAGCGCGTCGGTCCCGGCGTCGTACGACATCACCAGCTTGCCGCCGCTGCGCGCGGTCAGGCCGCGCAGCGCCGCGCCGGAGCGCCGGCCGAAGGCGATGGCGTCGACCGTCGGCGCCAGTGTGTCGAGCTGCTTCAGGGAGGTCTGCGAGATCGTGTCCTGGCCGTCGGAGAGCACCAGGATCCGGGGGTCCGAGTCCGGGTCCGCGGTGCCGCCGGACCCGGCTCCCGCCGCTCGAGATCGGGCCGCACCAGGTCCCGCGACGCCGGATCCGGCGGGCCGCAGCAGGGCCGCGGCGAGGCGCAGGCCGTCGTACAGGGCGGTCTTGCCCTTCGCGACCGACCCGGACACCGCGCCGTCCAGCGCCACCCGGTCGGCGGTCGGCGCGAGTACGGTCCGCGCCTGTCCACCGGTGGTCACCAGCCCCACCTCGGTACCGGCGTCGAGCGCGTCGGCGTACGCGTCGACCAGGGACCGGGCGCGAGTCAGGTCGCCTGCCATCGAGCCGCTGGTGTCCAGCACCACGACGACCCGCCGGTGCGGCGCGCTGGTCTCGGTACGCAGCGAGCGGCCGGCCGCGCGTACCGACACGGTGGACCCGGGTGACAGACCCGGAGCCGACACCTGGAGCCGGACCTCGCCGGGCGCCACGTGTACTCCCGAGGCGGACAACGTGGCCGGCGAGGCCGGCGCCGGCCCGGCGAACCCGCCGAGCATCGCCGCCACCATCGCGGCCGCCGTCACCAGCGCCCGGAACAACCAACCGGGGGCGGTCATGCGGCACCGCCGACGGCGTGCTCTGCCTCGCCGTAGCCTTTCCGCCGTTCCCGCTGCCGGCGTTCCATCGGCGCGCCGACGCCGACCGATGCGAGGTCGATGGTGATGCCGTGACCGGCGAGCTTGTCGAGGAAACGCGGCCGCAGACCGGTGGAGACCAGCGAGCCGCGGTAGCGGCCCTGGCCGTCCAGTCCGGCGCGGTAGTCGAACAGGAACAGGTCCTGCAGGGTGATGATCTCGCCTTCCATCCCGAGCACCTCGGTGATGTGCGTGATCTTCCGGGAGCCGTCCTTCAGCCGCGAGACCTGCACGATCACGTCGATCGCCGAGGCGATCTGCTCGCGGATGGCGCGTATCGGCAGGTCCATGCCGGCCATCAGCACCATCGTCTCCAGCCGGGCGATGGTGTCCCGCGGCGTGTTGGCGTGCGCGGTGGTGAGCGAGCCGTCGTGGCCGGTGTTCATCGCCTGCAGCATGTCCAGCGCGGCGCCGTCGCGTACCTCCCCGACGACGATCCGGTCCGGGCGCATCCGCAGCGAGTTGCGTACCAGGTCGCGGATCTTGACCTCGCCGCGGCCTTCGATGTTCTCCGGCCGGGACTCCAGGCGCAGTACGTGATCCTGGTGCAGCTGCAGCTCCGCCGCGTCCTCGATCGTCACGATCCGCTCGTCCGACGGAATGAAGCTGCTCAGTACGTTGAGCGTGGTCGTCTTCCCGGAGCCGGTGCCGCCGCTGATCACCAGGTTCAGCCGGCCCTTGACGCAGGCCCGGAGCAGCTCGGCGACCGGAGCCGTCATCGTGCCGAAGGCGATCAGGTCGTCGACCTTGAACGGGTCCGCCGAGAACTTCCGGATGGTCAGCTTCGACCCGTCCAGCGCCACCGGCGGTACGACGGCGTTGACCCGGCTGCCGTCCGCGAGCCGCGCGTCCACCATCGGGCTCGCCTCGTCGATCCGCCGGCCCACCCGGGTGACGATCTTCTCGATCACCCGCCGCAGGTGCGTCTCGTCCCGGAACCGGGCGTTGACCGTACTGAGCCGGCCGGAGCGCTCGACGTAGATCCGGGCCGGGCCGTTCACCATGATCTCGGTGACGTCCGGGTCCCGCAGCAGCGGTTCGATCGGTCCGTGGCCGAGAATCTCGTCGGCAACCTCGCGAGCCACCTGGGTACGGTCGGCGGCGGTCAGCGGCGTCTCTTGCGCCGCCATGATGTCGCCGATCGCCTCGTGTACCCGCTCCTCGATCGCCTCGTCGCCGGTCTCCTCGTACAGCCGGGGGCCGAGGGTGTCGAGCACCTCCTGGTGCACCCGGGTCCGTACCTCCCCGATGACGTCGCCGAGCCGCGCGGTCTGCCGGGCCGTCGGCGAGAGCTCCGGCGCGGCCACCGCACCGGGCTCGACGGCCTCCCGTACGGCGAGCCGGTCAACCAGTCCCATCGCCGGTCACCGCCCGCGCCAGGAGAGCAGCCGCTTCCGCGCGCCAGCCGCCGCGAGCGGCTTGACCGCCGCGTCGGCGTCGGCCGTGATCCGGTCCGCGAGCTGCTGGATCCCCCGGCTGAACTGGTGACCCCGGTCGGCGAGCATGATCGGGACCCCCCGGTTGATCGACAGCGGCACGTCGTTGCTGGCCGGCAGCCGTACCGCGATCGGAGTGGTCACGACACGCTCGATGTCGGCCGCGGTGAGCCCCAGCCGGGTGTCCATCCGGTTGAGCACCACCAGCCGGTGCTCCTTCGGATACCCGAGGTCGTCGAAGGTGTCGAGGGTGACCCGGACGTTCTTCAGCGTCGGGATGTCGGGCGTCGCCGGCACCACGTACCGGTACGACAGGTCCAGCGCCGCCAGCGCCTGGTCGGTGAACTGGGGCGGGGTGTCCACGATGACGTAGTCGAACATCGTCTGCGCCACGCCCAGGATGTTCCGCACCAGGTCGCCGCTCACCCGCTCCCCCTCGGTCGGCCCGGCCGGCGCGAGCAGCGTGTCCAACCCCGACCCGTACGAGGTGAGCAGGGAGCGCAGGCCCGTCTCGTCCAGCTCGTCGGTCATCTCCACCGCGTCGGCGATCGACCGGGTCGGGACCAGCTGCAACATGATCGCCACGTCCCCGAAGGCCAGGTCCAGGTCGACCACGCAGACCCGCCGGGCGCCGCCGGCGGCCAGTGCGACTCCCAGGTTGGCGGCGATGGTGCTCTTGCCACAGCCGCCCTTGCCGGCGAACACGGTGATCACCCGGCCCTGCGCCGGTGGGGTGGTGTCCGGCACCGGAGCGCCGCCCATCCGCAGGGACAGTCGACGGGAGCGTTCGCACGCATCGCGTACCGCCGCGGGGTCCGCCACGTCGGCGACCTCCCGGATCCCGGCGCGCATCGCGTCGGCGAGCAGGGCGGCGGCCACCTCACGGCACAGCAGGATCACACCCAGCTCGGGGCGGCGTACCCGCTGGTCGGCGGCGAAGGACAACGCGTCGCGCGTGTCGGCACCCGGCCCGAACACCACCACCAGCTCGTCCGGGGACTGGCCGAGCAGGTGGTGCAGCTCTTCGAGCGTGGCCGCCCGCCGAGGGTCCGGCAGCAGCGGCGTCGCCTGTACGGCGGCCGCGTCCGACGGTTCGTAGAGGATGGTCATCGCAGGTCACCTGGCCAGTCAGAAGAGGGAATGGTTGTCCACGCCCGGTCCGGGCGTCACGGTGGAGCTCTCGGTGAGCAGAGCGAGGTAGAGCGTGCCGGTCTGCGCGGCGTGCACCAGCCGTTCCGCGTCGTGCTGGGTCACCGCGACGGTCACCAGGACGCTGCCGGTCTGCGCGGCGGCGCCCGGCGACGCGGCATCGGTCGGCTGGGTGGAGGTCTCGCCGCCGGAGCCGTTGCCGCCCACGGCGATCACCTCGACCCGCGGCAGCAGCAGCTGCGTGGCCTGGTTGGCGTTGTGGTCGCGGCTGAGCCCGTCGCCCGCGGGCACCCGCCCCTTCCCGTCCAAGGTGGTGTACGTGTCGAACACGGCGATCTTGGAACCGGGACGGACGTACCCGGCGACCTGCTGCGGAGCGCCCAACAGGACGGTGACCGCCACCTTGCCCTTCGGGATCGCCAGTCCGTCAGTGACCGCCGATGCGTCGCCGAACATGCCGCGCAGCACCAGTTGGCGTTGCTGCACGTCGGAGGTCAGTACGAGCTTGCCAAGGTCGTCGAGGCTCGCCAGGGTGTCCGCGGGTACGGTCTCGGCGGGCATCCGTACCCGCTGCACGTACCCCTCGGCACGGATCCGGGCCGCACTGGTGCCGGCCGGAATCCGCTGCGTGGCCACCAGTACGGTCACCGCCTGCTTGCCCGCGAGCGCGCGGGCATCCGCGGAGCGCACGTACAGCAGAAGGCCGGCGGTGCCGAGCAGCGCGAGCAGCGCCGCGAGCAGGATCAAAGGCATGCGTCGTCTCATCAGATCTTCCTGGTGGCTAGATGGGTCGGTAGGTGGGGTCAGCCGATCGCGGTCACGATCGACGCGCCGAGCTCGGGGCCGCCGAGCTCGCCCGAGCCGGCCGGGATCAGCGCGTGGGTGAAGTAGCCGTAGACGCACCACTGCTCCCCGGCGCAGTAGTGCCTGCCGGTGAGCCAGGACTTCTCCTTGAGGCTCGGCAGGTGGTAGCCGGTCAGCACGAACGCGGCCATCCCGGCCAGGTGGTACGTGGTCCCGGCACCGGTGCCCTTGACGCCGTCGTACACCGGCATCAGCACCACCTCGTGGGCGTCGCGGAGCTGGGTGAGCCGGGTCTGGCAGGCCTGTGAGCTCGACGTACCGGTGCTGCCGCCGTACGTGCCGTCGACCGCCACCAGGGTGGAGCAGATCTGGTCCGGGTCGTTCAGCCAGCCGAAGCCACCCGGCGCGTCCCAGCCGGACGGGCCGGCGGGGCAGGTCGTGGCGCCGTTCGCGTGCAACTTGACCGGCATGTCGAACGTCGCCGCCGGCAGCGGGTTCGGCGGGTACGGCGGCGGGGCCGCGAAGGTCGTACCGCCCGAGGTGTTCGCCTGCCATTCGCAGGTCGAGATCGTGAGGCCGAGCCCCCAGCCGGTACGCGGCGCACCCCATGCCGCCCTAGCGCACGCGGCGACGTTGACGCCCTGGAATCCCCGGTGTCCGAGCAGCGTCTGGGCCAGGGTGGGCGGCAGCAGGGTGGTGCCGTCGGGCAGCTTGGTGCTCGTGTGTACCTCCACGTAGGCCCCGGTCGCCGGGGGGTTCCCGATGCAGGCGGTGAGGTTCGCGGCGGCGGTGGGACAGCCCGGCAGGCCACCGGTACGACCGCACACGGCGGAGACAGCGGAGGTCTGGTCCTTGGCGTTGGCGTCGGCGTAGCGACCGGCGAGGGTCGCGGCGTTCGCCTGGCAGCCGGTGATGCTGCGGGCACAGGCCTCGGCGACCGCGACGGCCGCCGCATCCGCGCCGCTCTGCAGTTCCTCCCGCTCGACGTACAGCTTTCCGACGTCGACGGCGAGGGCGCCGGTGCCGAGCAGTACGCCGCCGGCGAGCAGGATGCTGACGATCGCGGCGATGCCACCGCGCTCGCGGCCGCGCCGCCGCGGTCGGTCGCCGGTACGCCACCGGTTCAGCCACGACATGGCATGACTCCCTTGGCCGTGAGGGTGACGGTGTCGCCGACGCCGCTGCCGAACAGGCCCGTCAGGCTTCCCACCGGAGTGATGAACCGGAACTCGTGGCGTACGGTCACCACGGCGTCGTCGGTGGCCGACGGGGACGTGGGACAGCTCGTGGCGGTGACCGTGACCGAGTCCAGGCCCGACGTGGCCGTACGGACCCGGGCGGCCGGATCGGACCGGAACGCCGCCGCCCGGGCGCCCTCGCGGGCGGCCTCGGTGAGCGTGACCTGCGCGTTCAGCATCCGGCCGAAGTCGATGATCCCGAACAGCAGCAGCGCGAGCAGCGGGAGCACCAGCGCGAGTTCCACAGCCGCGGCACCCCGCTCGCGGGGACCCGCGCCGCGGCGGCCCGTCGCGTGGTCCGGTCGGCTGCGGTTCATGGCTGTCTCCTCGGCATCGACTGGCGGTCAGGGACGGGCGTGGCCGGCCGGCGAACGCCCGCCGGCCCCGAAGGGGAAGGTCAGGCACCGCCGCCGGCGCCGGTCACCGCGGTGACGATCTGGGTGAACTTGGTGTCCAGCGCGCCGCCGAGCAGGCCGACGCTGACGACGATGACGGCGGCGATGAGGGCGACCATCAGGCCGTACTCCACCGCGGTCGCGCCCCGCTCCGAGTTGGTGCGCAGCGCCTGCAGCTTGCTGATCAGACGGATCATTTCGGGTACTCCTCTGGGATTTCGGGTGGTCGGGACTGTGGAGGCCGACCCGGCCAGGGTGGCCGTGACACAACTACTGTCGGCGCCGTCGGTAGCGCCAATTGGTGACGTACGGGTGCAGATCGATTAGATGGCGGCGTAGTCGTGGGGGGTCGTGGCTTCCGCGACGGACCGGACGTACTCCCCGGGGCCAAGCTCGGCCTGGGTACGCGCGCCGCTGGCGGCCAGCAGCGGCACGCCGACCGCCGCGAGCGCCACGGCGGCGGTTAGCGACGGACTGCGGCGTTGCTCGTTGATCTCGACGGCGGCGCCCGCCTGCCGGCAGGCATGGGCCAGGGTGTGCAGCAGATCGGGTCGCAGCGCGGTCTCCGACAGTCCCAGGCGGCGCAGCGGCGCGAACGGATCGGCCAGGATCGGCTGGCCCCAGACGGTCGCCTGCGCCAGTCCCCGGCACACCGCGGCGACCAGGATGTCCGCGGGATCCACCCGCAGCGGCGGCCCGCCGGACGGCGTACCGACGATGTCGCCGGCGCGGCGCCGGGCCGCGGGGAGCACCAGCGACTCGGTGCTGAGCACCAGGTACTCCACGCCGGACAGGCTCTGCGGCAGGTCGAGCCGGCCGGTGGTGTCCACCAACCGGACGGTCAGCCCGACGTGCACCGAGACCGCCGTACGGGGCGTCGCCCGAGCCACGGCGGCGAGGTACGCCGGAATCCAGGTGGTACGCGAGTCGGCGGCGTCGGCGACGACCAGGCGATGCAGCCCGGCGGCCTCCGCCGCGGTGATCATCTCGGCCACCGAGGCGGTGCCGGACGAGAATGCGGTGGACACACGGTGATCGGCACCGAGATCGATATGCATGACGATGGGTTCCCTCCGACGGACGAGAGCGTCGTGGGGTCCACCGTCATCCGGCAGCGTTGTGCGGCACGGTGCCGGTCGGTTGCGGCTTCGTATCCGCCGGACGGAGCGGCTATCTGGGTGCGCGGTATCGGTAGCCGACGCCGCGTACCGCCTCGATGGGCGACTCGGCGGGGTCGTCCCAGCCGCACTTGCGACGCAGCCGCAGCACGGCGAACTTCACCCGTTCCGGGCCGATGCCCGTGGGGTCGTCCCACACCTGGGCGAGCAGCTGCCCGGGCGAGAGCACCGCACCGTTGTGCCGGAGCAGCACGTTGAGCAGGCGGAACTCGGTCGGGGTCAGCCTGAGCTCCCGTCCGTCGATGGTGACCAGCCGTTTCGCCGGCTCCACGCGCACCGTGCCGTCGTCGTACACGTCCTCGTCCCAGTTCGCGCTGCCGGCGCGCCGCAGCAGCGCCTCGACCCTCGCGATCAGCTCCTGGTTGGCGAACGGCTTGGTGAGGTAGTCGTCGGCGCCGGCGCGCAACCCGCGTACCTTCTCCGCCTCCTGGCCGTGCGCGGTGAGCATCAGCACCGGTACGTCGCTGATGTCCCGTAGCCGCTCCAGCACCTGCCAGCCGTCCATGACCGGAAGCCCGATGTCGAGTACGACCAGCTCCGGCCGCCCCGAATGGAGTAACCGCAGGCCGGTACGTCCGTCACGCGCGTGTTCCACGTCGTGGCCGCTGCGGTTCAACAGCAGCCGCAGCGCCGTGGCGATGTCCTGGTCATCTTCGACGACAAGTACTCGACTCATGAGTTCCTCCCTACGGTGTCGAGGGGTCGACAGCCGGGTCGGTGGGCAGGCAGACCGTGATGGTGGTGCCGGCACCTTCCGCGCTGGTGGCGCCGATGGTGCCGCCGTGAAGCTCGGCGATCGTACGGGCGATCACCAGGCCGAGCCCGGTGCCGGGCACGCTTCGCTCGACGGCGTTGGACGCCCGGGCGAAGGTCTGGAACATCCGGGGCAGGTCGGCCTCGGGGATCCCGATACCGGTGTCGCTGATCTCGACCCGCCAGCCGCCGGAGTGGGGAATTCCGCGTACGGTCACCGTCCCGCCCCGGTCGGTGAACTTGATGGCGTTGCCGACCAGGTTGTCCACCACCTGCCGCAGCCGTACCTCGTCGGCGGCGATCTCCGGGCCGGGCGCGACGTCGCTGTCCAACCGGATGCCGGCCCGGGCCGCCTTCGGTCGCCACTCGCTCGCCGCGGTCTGCAACAGGTCCGCCAGGTCGACCCGGTCCAACTTGAGCTGGTGCTGCCGCGCCTCGAACCGGACCAGGGTCAGCAGGTCGTCGATGAGCCGCAGCAGCCGGTTCACGTTCCGCTCGATCACGACCAGGAAGTCGTGCTGCTCGGAGTTCAGCTCGCCGGCCTCGGTCAGCAGCCGGGTGAAGCTGACCACCGAGGTCAGCGGCGTGCGCATCTCGTGCGAGACCGTACCGACGAACTCGTTCTTCGCCTCCGCGACGCTGACCAGCGCCTCGTTGTGCTGCTCGAGTGCCCGCTGCGAGCGAACCCGTTCGGTGACGTCGCGGAACTGCCACAACGCCCCCATCCGGCCTTCCGCTCGTACGATCGGCACGAAGTCCAGCTCGAGCACCCGGCCGTCGGCGAGGGTCAGCTCCTGGTTGGCGTCCACCGTGCCGGCGGTGGCCAGCCGGCGCAGCGCCCGGACCGTCTCGCCGGGCGCCTCGAAGCGGGACCGCACCGCGTCGAACACCGCGGCCCGGGTACGCCCGTGCAGCGACGCCACCGGCCCCGGATAACCGAAGATCCGTACGAACTCCGCGTTGGCCAGCACGACCACGCCCTGCTCGTCCTCGGCGAGGATGCCGGCGTGCATGGTGGCGACGAGTTCGGAGACCCGGGCGTGCTCCACGTCCAGCCGCCGGGTGAGCTCGCGCTCCCCGGTCACGTCGGTGGCGTACGCGATCACGGCGTTCACGTCCGGGTGCCAGGTCAGGTCGCACAGCCGGGTCTGCAGCACCAGCCATCGACCGTCGGCGGTGCGTACCCGCAGGTCGAGCGGGCCCGAGGTGCCGGCCCCGTCGCGGATCCGCGAGATCGCCTCGACCAGGTCCGGACGGTCGTCCGGGTGGACGATCTCGAACAGCCGGCTGCGCGGCTGCGGGTCCCTGGGATGGCCGAGCAGCTTGGTGAACGCCGCCGACGCGCTCCACTGTGAACCGTCCGGTCGTACGCTCACGATCACCATGCTCGAGTTGTCGACGACCGCGTGCATCGCCGTCGCGTGAGCGGCCGGGTCGACGCCGGCGAGCTGCCAGCTGCCCGGGTAGCCCTCCGCGGACATCCGCAGCGCCGCTTCGAGCAGCCCCACGACGGCCTGCACGGCCTCCTCGACCAGCTCGCTGCCGACTCCGGGTCGCAGGTGGATCACGACCCGGCGCCCGGCGGATATCCACACGTCGGCGACGCCGGGCGTCCGGCGCAGCGCGGAGACCAGGCTGGACGCCACCCGTGTCGGGTCCGCGTCGGGCTGGACGAGGGCGGCCACGCCCTGCCGTACCACCCGCAGCAACGCTGTGGCCGGGTCGCCGTCCCGCGGGTCGTGGTTGACCGGCTCGGACGGCTCCCGAACCGTCAGCTCACGACCTGGCTGCATGATGTACCCGCTGCTCCGCTCCCCGCTCGCGCACTAGCAGTTGCCGGCTAGCGGTGTCGTTCCAGCAGTGTCGTTCCCGCTGTGTCGCTTACGATACGCTACTCCCAGATATACCTAGAGTCACGCTGCTTTGTCCGCTGTACGTAATCCGCGGCTTTTCGCCGCCGACTCGCCATCGGGCGCCGGCACCAACTGCGGGACGATCCCGGTGCCGAACAACGCGAGCGCCAGCCTGGCCTGGTCGCCGTGACCGATGTCGTGGAACTCCAGCCCGGCGACCTGCCGGTCGTCGTCGTGGGCGACGACGGAGCGGGTCACCGCACGCAGTACGAGCGTGGTGCCGCCGACGTCGAGCCGGACCCGGACCTGCTGGCCGGTACGCAGCAGCGCGCCGGGCGCCGCCACGCTGGCTCCGGTGAGCGACACGTCCCGTGGCTGGCACGGCACACCGTCCACACTCACCGTGGCGGCCCGCTCGAACCGTACGGACGCACGTCGCTCGGCGGCGAAGCGCAGGTGCCGGATCCGCTTCGCGGCCAGCACCAGCATCACCGCGTTGACCAGCAGCCACACCGCGGCGCCGTGCGCCACCCACGGCACCCGGTACGTCACCGGGGTGAGGCCGAAGCTGGTGGCGGCGTACCAGGCGGCGGCCAGTCCGCTGAGGACCAGCAGCGCGGGAATCAGCCGCGGCAGCGCCGTACGGCGTCTCTCGTCACCGCCCTGGCGTCCCTTCGGCGTCACCACGAACGGCAGCGGCCGCCGGGCGAACAGCGCCGTCGTCGCCTGCAGGTTGGCCGGCAGCCGTACGAACTCGAACAGGGTCGAGTGGATCTGCGGTGCGCGGCCCCGGGCGAGCGCCCGAAGCGCGAGCCGCTGCAGCACGAACGCGGCCGAGAACCACGCCAGGAACGTCATGGCCGGCGCGGCGATCGGAATCGCCCCGGTCAGCACCGTGGCGACCGGCAGCAGCACGTACCCCAGGGTGCGCCACGAGTCGAACCAGCCGAGCAGCGTCGACAGGTAGCTGACCCGCTGCATCGGGCGCAGTCCGCTCACCACGGCGGGGTTCTCCGTACGGAGCACCTGCATGGCGCCGGTACCCCAGCGCAACCGCTGGGTGAGGTACTGCTCGGCGTCGCCGGCCGCGAGACCGCGCGCCAGCACCTCGTTGTGGTAGGCGGTCTTCCAACCGCGCCGGTGCAGCCGGATCGTGGTGTGGATGTCCTCGGTCACGCTCTGCGTCGCGACGCCGCCGACCTCGCGCAACGCCGAGAGGCGAACCACCGCGTTGGTGCCGCACCAGAAGGCCGAGTCCCAGCGGTTGCGGCCCGCGGCGAGGCCCCGGTAGAACAGCTCCTGCTCGCCGTACCGTGGGCTTCCGGGGCGCTCGATGTGCTCGAAGCTGTCCAGGTTGTAGAAGTCCTGCGGGGTCTGTACCAGGGCGATCCTCGGATCGTCGAAGTACCCCAGCGTGCGTACCAGGAAGTCCGCCTCGGCCACGTGGTCGGCGTCGAACACCGCGATCAGGTCGGCGGTCAGCCTCGGCAGCAGCGCGTTGATGTTGCCGGCCTTGGCGTGCTCGTTGCCTTCCCGCGTCGTGTACCGGGCGCCGAGGCTCGCGGCCAACTCGGCCACCCACGGGCGTCGCCCGTCGTCGAGCACCCACGTCTCGTGCGGCAGCCGCATCGCGACCGCCGCCGCGATGGTCGGCAGCAGCACCTCGCGCGGTTCGTTGTACGTCGGGATCAGCGCCGCCACCCGCAGGTCCGTACGCCGCACCGGCGCGGGCACGCGGCCGGCGTCCAGGTCCCACAGGCTCACGGTGTAGAGGAACAGCGAGATCAACGCCCACCCCTCGAGAACCAGCAGTGGTACGCCGAGCCACAGCGTCGCCCCGTGCAGCGTGGCCACCGTCCGCCACACCAGGTACGCCGCGGTGACCGCCAGCGCGGACAGGCCGACCAGCCGTACCCACCCGCGTCGCAAGGTGGTCTCCGGCGGGGGCAGTTCGGATCCGGGAAAGTGCGCCCAGAGTGACGCGTCCGGCGCGGGTCGCGCTGCGGACGGCCGGTGCAGAATAGCCAACAAGCTGCTCATAACCGACAGCGTGGGCGCGCCCGGTCGCAGAACCGCGCGCCGCCGGGTTGCCGTTGTGGTGCGGAGCGACCGGCCGGACCGTCAGCTCGCCAGGCTCGGGCGCAGCGCCTCGTCGCTGTGCTCCCGGTCCGCGAGCCACGTGGCGAACTCGTCCGCCGGCAGCGGCCTGGACAGGAAGTACCCCTGTACGGTGTCGCAGCCTTCCCGTACCAGCTGGTGGTAGATGGCCGCGTCCTCGACGCCCTCGGCGACGACCTCGAGGTCGAGGGCGTGCCCGAGCTGCACCGCGGACCGCACCACCGCCCGGTCCCGGTGGTCGTCGGCGAGCCGCTGTACGAACGACTTGTCGATCTTGACGGAGTGGATCGGCAGCTCCCGCAGCCGGCCGAGCGAGGAGTAGCCCGTACCGAAGTCGTCGATGGCGAGCTTCACGCCGAGCGCGTCCATCCGCTCCAGGATGCTCCGACTGGCTTTGGGGTCCGCCAGGATGCTGCTCTCGGTCAGCTCCAGGGTGAGCGCGGAGGCCGGCATGCCGGTCTCGGCGAGCAACTGGCCGACCACGTCCGGCAGCGCCGTGTCGAGCAGGCTGTACGGCGAGAGGTTGACCGCGACATGTATGTCGTCGCCCGCCCGGCGCCACCGCTGGCAGTTGCGCAACGCGACCTTGAGCACGTGCAGGGTCAGCGGACGGATCAGCCCGGCGTGCTCGGCGAGCGGGATGAACACGTCGGGCGAGACCTGCCCGTGTTGCGGGTGGCTCCACCGGGCGAGGGCCTCGGCACCGGTGATCCGGCCGGTGCGTACGTCGATCTTCGGCTGGTACATCACCGCCACCTCTTCCAACCGGATGGCTTCCCGCAGGTCGGCGATGAGCTCCAGCCGCTGGGCGGTGTTCTGGTCGTCCTGGGGGCGGTACACGCGTACCGCGTTGCCGGTCTCCTTCGCGGTGTACATCGCGACGTCGGCCCGCTGCAGCAACGCCGAAGCGGTGTCGCCGTGCCCCGGCGCGAGCGCGATGCCGATGCTCGCCCGCGGGTTCAGCGTGAGGTGACCGACGTGGACCGGTCGCTCCAGCTCCCGGGCCAGGTCGTTGCCGATCGCCACCGCCTGCTCGCTGGAGCGGACCGGATGCAGGAGTACGGCGAACTCGTCGCCGCCGAGCCGTGCCACGGTCCCGGACGCACCGAGCCGGCGCTGCAACCGGGAGCCGACCTCGCACAGCAGCGCGTCGCCGACGTCGTGCCCCAGCGCGTCGTTGACCTCCTTGAAGCGGTCGAGGTCCATCAGCATGACGGCGGTCATGCCGGCCGCACCGGCGGGTGCTGCCAGCGCCGTGTCGAGCAGCCGGTAGAGCTGCCGCCGGTTAGGCAGCCCGGTCAACGGGTCGTGCAACGCGAGGTAGTCCTTCTCGGCGATCTCCTGACGCAGCTGGTCCACCAGCCGCGCCCGGGCCAGGGAGACGCTCGCGTGGTTGGCGAGCGCTCCGAACAGCCGCAACTGGGCTTCGGTGAAGGTCGGCAGGTCCGGCAGGCTGTCGGCCACCAGCAGCACGCCGGCGGGCTCCGCGTCACCGATCGGCACCGGGACGGCCATACCGTCCGCCGGTGCTTCGAGGCGCCCCCGCCGGTCGTCGCGCCTCGCCGGCCGCAGCACCGGGACCCCGGCCTCCGCCGGCGCCCACCAGGCGTCCGCGGGCGGCCCGTCTAGCCACGTGGTCTCCACCCGGCCGGAACCGACCAGCCGCATCCGTACGAACCGGCGACCTTCGCTGGCGGGGAGGATCAGCTCGGCGACCTCGGCCCGGAGCTGGTCACGGGCCTCGCCGAGCACGACCCGGGCCACGTCGTCGACACTCTGGTAGCCGTCCAGGGCACGGGTGAACGCGTACAGGCCTTCGACCTGGGCGTGGCCCTGGCTCTGCCGTACGTGTGCCCGGTAGCCCAGGTACGCCACGACCGAGACCACGACGAGTAGCGCGACCGCCCGGTGGTCGTACTGCACGGCAAGCGCGCTGACCAGGGCGATCGTCGTCGTCACCGCCACCAGCGGTACGCCTCTGAGCGCGGCCCGGAGCCGCCGCCACTCCCCCGGGTCGTCGTGCACCGCGATGGCGGCGGTGATCAGCACGTCGGCGAGCACGTCGGTGACGAACATCGCCACGTACGCCGCGAACCACGCCCGCGGCCCGAGCCCGCCGACCGATCCGGCCACCGCCCGGAACACCACCACGGCGACCGACGCCTGAAGACCGAGCAGGGCGAGGTTGAAGCCGAGTTTCATACCCCGCTGCCGGCGCAGCAGCGCCAGTCCCGCACCGCCACCCAGCACCCGGGCGACGACCAGCAGCACCGGATCGGTGCCCAGCACGCCGAGCACCATCGGCATCTCACTCAGGCTCAGCGCGTGTCCGCCGCGCCGTACCCTCAGGTGGATCGCGAACCCCTCGGTGGCGGCGAACAGCACGACCAGCATCCAGACCGGTACGAAGTGCCGGTCACCCACCGGCAGCCCACTGGTACGAAACCAGAATTGGATGCCGAGCGTCACCGCGACAATGCCCAGGCCGAGCGCCGCGACCTTGCCGGCCGGCGAGGCCCACCGCCGTGGGCGTGCGGTCGGCAC
>DASRRF010000552.1:0-7036 GCA_035695905.1 Micromonosporaceae bacterium
GGGCGGCGTGGTCGCCGGGCCGGAGCCGTTCATCGCGCACCTGGTGGACACGGGGCGCACGTTCATCTTCGACACCGCGCTCCCGCCACCGGTGGCCGCCGGTGCCGGTGCCGCCCTGCGGTTGGCCCGCGACGGTACGCACCTGCGCGCGGAACTGGCCCGGCGGGCCGGGCTGGCCCGGGACCGGCTGCGCGCCGCCGGGCTGGCCGCCTCCGACCCCGCCGCAGGCGTGCTGTCCGTACCGGCCCCGTCGCCGGATGCCGCGCTCGCCTGGGCCGCCGCGTGCCGGGAGCGGGGCGTAGCGGTCGGCTGCTTCCGGCCACCGTCCACACCGGACAATCGGGCCCGGCTGCGGCTCACCGTCAACGCCAGCGTACCGGCGGCGGACTTCGATGCGGCGCTGGACGTGGTTGTGCGGGCCGCGCCGTGACGTGGCGTGGACCGGTCGTGGTGACCGGCACCGATACCGGCGTCGGCAAGACCGTGGCCACCGCCGGCATCGCGGCGGTGGCGAGCGCGGCCGGCCTGCGGGTGGCGGTCGTCAAGCCCGCGCAGACCGGTACCCGCGCCGGCGAGGAGTCCGATGTGGACACTGTACGGCGGTTGGCCGCACCGGCGACCGCGCGAACGCTCGCCGAGTACCCCGAACCGCTGGCTCCGCTGGCCGCGGCCAGGGTGGCCGGGATGCCACCGCTGCGGCTGGCCGACGTGGCGGACGCGGTCCGCGCCGAGGCGTACTCCCATGACCTGGTTGTGGTCGAGGGAGCCGGCGGATTGCTGGTGCCGCTCGGGGCCGACGGCGCGTCGGTGTGGACGCTGGCCGACCTGGCGATGGTGCTGGGGGCGCCGGCGGTGGTCGTGGTGCGGGCCGGCCTCGGCACGCTGAACCACACCGCGCTGACCCTGGAAGCGTTGCAGCGCCGCGGCATCCCGAGCTGCCTGGTGATCGGCGCCTGGCCGGCCGTACCCGAGCTGGTGCACCTGTCCAACTTCGTGTCGCTCGCGCCGGAGCTGGCCGGGGTACTGCCGGACGGCGCGGGTGCGCTGGACGCCGGGGTGTTCGGCCGGTCCGCACCGGGCTGGTTCACCCCGCTGCTGTACGGCGCCGTCGACGACGTACGGGAATGGCTCGACGAGGTCAGTTAGCCGGCTGGGCCGGCCCCATCGCCGTAGTGGTGACGATCCCGCCGGGCGGCAGCGCGATCAGCGTGAAGCGCGCCTTCAGCCAGGGCAGCAGGATCCGGTACGCGGCGGTGGTGTCCGGCTTCTGGTAGTCGTGTGACAGCACGATCGAGCCGGGCCGGACGTTGCCCTGCACGACCTCGACGATGTGGTTCACCATCGAGGCACCGGTGCCCCAGACCTCGCTCTGCCAGTCGCTTGGGTCGACGTCCCAGTGGATCGGCGTCATGCTCATCGCGGCGCACACGGCCAGGTAGTCATCGGACCACGTGCCGCTGGGCGCGCGGAAGTAGCTGATCGCCGCGTCCGGCACGATCGCATGGATCGCGTTGTTCGTGTCGGTCAGGTCCTGGGTGATCCGCGGCTGGCCGTACGTGCCGAGCTGCCTGATGTGCCGCCAGGTGTGGTTGCACAGCGCGTGCCCCTCGGCGTGGATGCGCCGGATCACGTCGGGGTAGAGCTGCACCTTGACCCCGTTCACGCAGAACGTGGCGTGCACTCCGCACTGCTTGAGCAGGTCGAGGATGCGCGGGGTGTTGATCGGATCCGGACCGTCGTCGAAGGTGAGCGCGACCGCGTTCGATCCGGTGGTGGTACGGGATCCGAGCGGGCCGCTGCCGGTGGCCGGCGGCCGGTCGATGGTGGCCGTCCCCGTGCAGTTCAGCGGGGCCGGCCCGGTCTTCTCCACGACCGGGGGAGGCTGGCGGGTGGCCGGCGGCTTGGTGGCCGGTGCGGGCGTGGCGGACGGCACCGGCGCAGCGCTCGGCGTCGCCACCGGCAGCGCCGGACCGGGAGTGGGACTCGGCTCGGCGAGCGGAATGCCGCCGGTACGCGGTTCCGGCGAGGCGCACCCGGCGACGACGAGGACCAGCAGGACGGTCAACGCGTGGCGGCGGCGCAACTCGGACCTCCCCAGGGTCGGGTACCTGCCCCGACCTTAGCGTTGTTGATGCGTTCCGCGCAGCCGGCTGACGACCAACGCGTCCGGCATCCGGAAGGATAGGTTGTCCGGGCACCACGGCGCCCGGGTCACCTCGACGCCGCGCAGCAGCGGCGCGGTCTCGGCAACCACCACGGCCGCCTCCATCCGGGACAGTTGGGCGCCGACGCAGCGGTGCGCGCCCGCGCCGAACGCGAGGTGCCGGCGGGAACCGCGCTGTCCCGGTACGAACGCGTCCGGCTGGTCGGTGACCGCGGCGTCCCGGCCGGCCTTGGCCAACCACAGGACGATCGGCGTGCCGGCCGGTACCGCACATCCGTCCACAGTGGAGTCTTCGGCGGCCACCCGGCGCCAGGTGACGATCGGGGGCTCCAGCCGCAGCCCCTCCTCGACCACATCGGACACGTCCACGGTGCCGGCGGCCAGCGCGGCCAGTACGGCGGGCTCGCCGGCCAGCCGGTGTAGCAGCAGGGTAAGAAACTGCGACGTGGTCTCCTGCCCGGCGACGAGCAAGAAGAACAGGGCGGCCACCACGGCGTCCGGGTCGCCGGTGTGCTCGCGGAGCCGGCCGGCCAACCCTGGTGCGGTGCCGGCAAAGGTACGCAGCACCGCGTGGTAGCGTCCGACCATCTCGGCCAGCGCCACCTGCCGTACCACGTCCAGCGGTGCCCAGAACAGCTCCAGCGCGGCCCGGGAGAACTCCTTGACCACCGCGACACCGGCCGGCGGCAGTCCGACCAGCCTGGCGAGTACCAGCAACGGCAGGTCGCTGGCGAGCTCGGCGTACAGGTCCACCTCGCCGCCCGCCCGCAGCCGGGCGGCGAACCGGGCGACCCGCCGCCGGACCACGCCGGTCAGCCAGGGCCGCTGGTGGGCGACCCGATCGGGGTGCAGCGCGTCGGCCACCAGCGCACGGATGCCGGGGTGGCTGGGTGTGCCGTTGTTGGCCAGCGTCGCCGGCAGCCGGAACCCGTACCCGGTGAGGATGCGCAGTGCGCGTACCGGGATCGGGGTCATCGCGTCCAGCGCGTTGTCCGGCCGGAACCGGTCCGGCTCGGCGAGTACCCGCCGGACCAGGTCGTGCCGGGTGACCAGCAGGTGCCCGTCGACCATCGTGACCGCCGGCCAGGGCTGCTTTGCCGGGCCGTCCCAGGTACGGAACAGCGGCCGGCTCGTCACGCGGCACAGGCTAACGCATCGACACATACGTGATCGTGGCCGGTGAAAGTGACCGACTGGGGGAGGCCAGGGGCTTGCACCAGGGGAGTACCCGGGCGACTCTCTTGGGGGGCGGATCGGGGCGCGAGGCCGTGGACGTGATGGAGGTGTACCGGGTGCGCGTCGGTGGGGCGGAGACGGCGGGTGCGCACCGCCAGCGGGTCCGCGCACGCATTGACGTTGCCGGACACGGGCGGGTCAGGCGCGCCGGCTCGATCGGGCTGCGGCTGCTGCTGCCGGTCGCGGTCGCCAGCGTCGGGCTGGTCGTGGCCGGAATGGTTCAGGTGAAGGGCTCTGCCGATCTGGCCCGGGAAGCATCCCGGGCTCGGGTGCTGGCCGACGCGACCGCCTCGGTGGTGAGCCTGGTTGACCAGATCGACCAGGAGATCGCGGAGACGAATACGCTACGCGAGCGAGGCGGTACGGCCGGTGCCCAACTGCTCGCCGCCCAGCGGATCCGAACGGATCGGGCGCTGTCCACCTACCTGCTGGCCAGCCGCGCGGCGGTGGCCGAGCGCCCCGGGCTGACCCGGGCGGCCGACCACGTGACGAACCTGCTGACGCCGTTCGCCAAGGCGCGCACCGCCAGCCCGGACCCCGCGCCCGCGACGGGTTCAGACGAGTACGTGGTGACCGGCTTCGGCGACGCGTTCGAACAGATCACCCACCACCTGCTCGAGCTCGGTGCGACCATCGCTGAGCAGCTGACCGACCCGCAGCTGGCCAACCTGGGGCGCAGTGCGTACAACGTCAGTGCCCTCAAGCACCTCGCCAACCAGCAGCGCGACCTGCTGCGTACCGCGTTCACCCGGCGTGAGCTGACCAGGGACCAGCTGGTTACGCTCGCCGAGCTGTACGGCGACGAGCAGGCCCGGCGATCCGAGCTCACCCACATCGCCGACGAGCGCACCCGGCAGCGGTACCTCGAACTGGCCGCCGGGCCGGACGCGGAGGCCGCCGGCGCGTTGCGGGACGCGGTGATCCGCACCGCCGGCGGTGACGCGACGCTGAAGGTGGACGCCGATACGTGGTATATCACCCAGAGCGCGGCCACCCGCCGGCTGCGCACGCTCGAACTCGAGCTGACCGGCGAGCTGGCCCAGACCGCGTCGCACAGCGAGACCGCCGCGCTGACCAGGGCGGTCATCACCGGTGTGATCGCCGCGCTGGTGGTGCTCGGCACGCTGACCGCCGGTACGGTGCTCGCCGTACGGACCACCCGGCGGCTGCGCCGGCTGCGCAACGCCGCGCTCGCGGTAGCCCGTACCGAGCTGCCCGCGGCGGTGGCGCAGGTGGCCAATTCGGGTACCGCGGACCGGCTGCGCGGTGCGCTGTCGGTCTCGCACCGGCGGGTCGGCGCGATGATGGATACCGGGTCGGACGAGGTGGCCGAGGTGTCCTCCGCGATCGGGGTGGTACACCAGCAGGCGTTGCGGCTCGCGGCCGAGCAGGCGCTACTGCGCCAGGAGGTGTCCGCGCTGTTCGTGGCGCTGTCCCGGCGCGGGCAGACCCTGGTGCAGCGGCAGTTGCAGCTGATCGACGGGTTCGAGCTCACCGGCGCGGACCCGGACACGCTCAACCGGATGTTCGCGCTGGACCACATCGCCGCCCGGATGCGCCGCAACGAGGAGAACCTGCTGGTGCTCGCGGGCGGCGAGCCCGGACGCCGGTTCGAGCAGCCGGTCGTACTCGCCGATTTGGTCCGGCTCGCCGCGGCGGAGATCGAGGAGTACAGCCGGGTCGACCCGCCGATCGGGCCGGACGTCTGGGTCGCCGCGCACGCGGTCGGCGACGTCGTACACGTACTGGCCGAACTGCTGGACAACGCGACGTCGTTCTCGCCGCCAGACACCCGGGTCGGGGTGGTGGTGGAACGGGTGGCCGGCGCCGCCGCGATCTGCGTGCTGGACCAGGGCATCGGGATGTCCGACGAACGGCTAGTGGAGAGCAACCGGCGGTTGGCCCGGCCCGGCGTGCTCACCAGTGCCCTGGTCGGCACGATGGGCCTGCTCGTCGTGGCCCGGCTCGCCGCGCGCCGTGCGCTGCACGTGCAGTTGCGCCGAGGACCCAGCGGGGGTACGACCGCAGACCTGCTGTTGCCGGCGGACGTACTCACCGTCGCACCCGCCGTACCGCTGCTGGCCCGGGTTCCGGCGCCCAGGATGCCGGTGCCCGCGGTGGCCCTGGTGGCCGCGACGCCGGTGCCGGTGTCGGTGACGGCCGCGCTCGCCGTCGCGACGGTGGCCGCGGTGCACCCTGATCGGGCGGTGGGTCCGATGGTGGATCCGGCGGTCGCGGCGGTGCCCGCCGAGCCGGTGGTGGAGCGGCGCACCGCCAGCGGACTGCCGATCCGTCGGCCGGGCGCGTCCGCCGAACCGGTCCGGCCCGAGCAACCGCCGGCGGCCACCCCGGTGCCGAACGGGACGGCGGACTTCCTCGACCCCGAGGTGGTACGGGCGCGGCTGGCCAGCCTGGCCGGTGGGATCGCCGCGGCCGCGCGGCGGGGCGAGGCACCACCGGGCGGCTCGGCGATGGCCACGCCGCCGACCAGACCGGCCGCGCAGGTGGACTGAACAGGACGGGCGATGGACGAACCAGCAGATCATGTGAACGGCCAGTCCGGGTTGGGCTGGCTGTTGACCTCGTTCGCGCGCCGGGTGCCGTCGGTCACCCACGCGCTCGCGGTCTCCGTCGACGGGCTCGCCCTGGCCGCGTCGGACGGCCTCGCGAAGGACTCGGCCGACCAGCTCTCGGCGATCACCAGTGGCCTGGCCAGCCTGACCATCGGCGCCGCGCGGTGCCTGGACACCGGCCGGGTCCGGCAGGCCGTGGTGGACATGGACGGTGGCGTACTGCTGGTCATGGCGGTGGCCGATCGCGGGCAGCTGGCCGTACTCGCCGATCCAAACTGTGACCTGGGCCAGATCGGTTACGAGAGCGCCCTGCTCGTGCAGAAGGTGGCCACCGCGCTGGAGCCCGGCGCGCGGCTGCCGGACGCGCGGTGAGGGCACCCCGGCGCGGCGCGCTACTACGGCGGAGCGTAGCGCCCTAGTCTCGCGCCGTGAGGTTTCCCCGGGCGAGCGCGGCGTTGGTGGTACTCCTGCTCGCGGGCTGCCAGGCGCCGGCCGGGCAGCCCGCGGCCGCGCCACCGCCGCCTTCGCCCCCTGCGCCGACTCCGGCCGCGGACATCACGCTGGCGTTCGCCGGTGACGTGCACTTCGCCGACCGTACGCTGCCGCTGCTGGACCACCCGGCCACCGCGTTCGGCCCGATCGCGGCCACCCTGGCCGCGGCCGACGTGGCGATGGTCAACCTGGAGACCGCGGTGACCGGGCGGGGTACCCCGGAACCGAAGACGTTCCATTTCCGGGCACCCGCCAACGCGTTCGCGGCGGTGAAGGCGGCCGGCGTGGACGTGGTGACGATCGCGAACAACCACGCGCTGGACTACGGCCGGGTCGGCTTGGCGGACACCGTGGCCGCCGCACGCGCCGCGGGCGTACCGGCGATCGGCGGGGGTACCGACGCCGGCGCCGCGTACGCGCCGTGGATCACCGTCGTACGCGGCACGACGATCGCGTTCCTCGGGTTCGACCAGGTCGCCGAGTTGTGGACGTCCTGGAAGGCCACGGACAGCCGACCCGGGCTCGCGATGGCCCGGGACCTGCCGCGCGCGGTCGCCGCGGTCCGCGCCGC
>DASRRF010000553.1:0-2967 GCA_035695905.1 Micromonosporaceae bacterium
GGCTGAGCCATGTGTGGTCTCGCCGGATACGTCGGCGTGGATTCCGAGCGCGGCCGGTCGCTGCTGCAGCGGATGGCCGACCTGCAGGCGCATCGCGGGCCGGACGGCGAGGGGTTCTTCATCGCCGGCCAGATCGGCCTGGCCCACCGGCGGCTCGCGGTCATCGACCGGGCCGGTGGTGAGCAGCCGATGTGCTCGGCGTACGGGCGGTATGTGCTGGTCTACAACGGCGAGGTCTACAACTTCCGCGAGCTGCGCGCCGAACTCGGGTCCCTCGGCTGCGAGTTCCACACGCACAGCGACACCGAGGTGGTTCTCGCCGCGTGGACGCGTTGGGGGCACGCGGCGTTCGAGCGGTTCAACGGCATGTTCGCGCTCGCCATCGCGGACACCCAGACCGGCCAGGTGATCCTGGCCCGGGACCACTTCGGCATCAAGCCGCTCTACCTGGCCAGCGACGGCGCCGGGCGGACCGTGTTCGCCAGCGAGATCCGGCCGTTGCTCGCCTCCGGTGTGGTGCAGCGCCGGCCGGACGATGTGACCATCTATCGATACCTGCGGTTCCGGGTGCACGACGACACCGAGCGGACGTTCTTCGCCGGGATCACCCGGTTGCTGCCCGGCGAGTGCGCGACGATCACGCCGGACGGCAAGGTGCATCGCGCGACGTACACCCGGCTTTTCGCCGAGCTGCCCGAGCTGGCCGCGCGGCCCAGGCCGTACGACGGCGCAGCGCGGACTCAGTTCGCCATCGCGTTGCGTACCGCGATCCGCAGCCGGCTGGTCAGTGATGTGCCGGTGGGTACGGCGCTGTCCGGCGGGCTGGATTCGTCCACTGTGGTCGCCACGATCAACGAGCTCCTCGCGGACTCGGACACCGAGGCGGTCGCGGTCGGCGACCGGCAGCAGACGTTCTCGGCGGTCTTCCCGGGCGAGCTCAACGACGAGGAACGTTACGTCGACGCGGTCGCCGCGAGGTGCGCCGATCTCAGGGTGCACAAGGTAAAACCGAGCGCCGACGAGTTTCTGGTGGACCTGACGGACTTCATCCGTACCCAGGAGGAGCCGGTCATCTCGACCGGACCGTACGCGCAGTACTGCGTGATGCGCGAGGCGAGCAAGCACGTCACGGTGATGGTCGACGGGCAGGGCGCGGACGAGATGATGGCCGGGTACGTGCCGTACTACCTGGTCAACCTGCGCGACCTGCGCCGGCGCGGGCATGCCGGGCGGGCCGCCGGGGAACTGTCCCGCTCGCTGGACGTGCTGTGGCGGCTGGGCCGGTTCCGCGCCGTGGATACCGTGCTGCGCCGGCGCCGCGCGCCGATCACCGCGCTGCTGAGCCGGGACTTCGTCTCCATCCACAAGGGACAGCAGCTGGCCGTCAACCCGGACAATCTCAAGGCCCGGCTGGTGGACGACATCTTCCGGCACAGCCTTCCGGCGCTGCTGCGGTACGAAGACCGCAACACGATGCGCTTCTCGGTAGAGGGTCGCGTGCCGTTCCTCGACATCGACCTGCTGCGGCTGCTGTGGGGCCTGGACGAGTCCGCGATTGTCCAGAATGGGTGGAACAAGTGGGCGCTGCGGGACGCGACCCGCGGGTTGCTGCCGCAGCTGGTGAACCGGCGCCGCAACAAGATTGGCTTCACCACTCCCGAGGACGCGTGGTTCACCCGGATCAAGAACTACGTGTACGAGGTGTTCGCGTCGGACTCGTTCGCCGGCCGGCCGTACTTCAACGCGGAGGCTGTGCGGGACGCGTTCCGGACGTTCCTCAGTGGACGCGGCGGCGCGGACACGATGACGTTCTGGCGGCTGCTCAACGTCGAGTTGTGGCTGCGCGAGTTCATCGACAAGGACCCAACCTCCACCGTGGACGCTGCGCCCACCGGCCTGCACGGCGGCCGGCACCCGCAGGCGCCGCCGAAGAGCGACTACCAGCCCAACCCGGGCAAGGAGATCGTGCTCGCCGGCGGGCGCTGGGCGCGCTACCCGCTTCGGGTGGACCTGGTGGCGCCGGGCGACGACGTGGCGGCGCTGGCGGCCCGGCGGACCACCGAGTTCTTCGCGGGTACGCACACCGCACCGGCCGGCCGGTGGTACCTCTACGTCGGCGAGAAGGTCGTCGCGATCGCGCAGGGCCGGTCGTACTTCACCTGGGATGTCCACCCGGGACCGTGGGCGCGTACGCTGTCCCGGTTCGTGGTCCGTACCCCGTACGGGATCGGGCTCGGCCATCCGGTCACCATGCACCTGGCGATCCAGGAGGTCGGGTTGCCCCGGATCCTGCTCGCCTCCGCGGCCGGCGCGGCGGGCAAGGCGGTCGGCCGGCGCGGGTTGTTCTACCGGATCGCCGGCCCGGCGGTACGGGCGATCGACGGCCCGACGGAGTACTCGGCGTACCCTGCGAACGTCTCGGCGAAGCTGGCCCCGGCCGATCCCGCCGGCGCCGCCAGGCAGATCTCGGCCGCGGTACGGGCAGCCGTGCCGGACGACGTCGCCGCGCGGTTCGGCGGTACGGTGATCATCGACGCGAACGACATCGGCCGCAACATCCTCGGCCACGACACCGGACTGCCGGAGGAGACGCTCGCCGCCGCGTTCGCGGACAACCCGCTCGGGCAGGGGCGGGAGCAGACCCCGCTCGCGGTCGTGGTGGACTTTCCGGTGTCTACATTGGACGGAGTAACCGGAACAGAGCGGTGGCCGGCGGCGGGTGGGCGCCTGAGCGAGGTGCCGAGCGACATCCAGGTGGTCCGGGAGCCCAGCCGCGGACCCGCTCGCGAACCGGCGTAAGCAATGTGTGGCTTGCTGAGCTTCGTCAGCGCGCACGGAGACGCGGCGGCGCGGTACGACGCCGTCGCCACCGCGCTGGAGACGCTGCACCACCGCGGGCCGGACGAGACGGGTGTCGAGGTCGTCGGCGCCGCCAGGGGCGCTTCCTCGGGTGGTGACGCGGTATTC